>JAITAM010000124.1 GCA_031284085.1 Spirochaetaceae bacterium | reverse complement strand
ATGTGCTTGCCCTGCGCGCCGTAACCAGCGCCGACGGTATGACCGCCGACGTGTTCCCCTTCCCGCCGAAAGACCTACTTGAAATCGCCGCCCGCATCACCAACACCGTCCGCGAGGTGGGCCGCGTTACCTACGACATTTCCTCTACTAGGCTGGGACAGTTTCCGGTACTACACTAGGACGGATTCCTGTACTAGCGTAGGGCGGATTCTGGTACTAGACATGGATGACACAGTCTTGAAGTCAGAGCTGAAGATACTCCACTGAATCAGGTCAGACCTGAGGCTGCTTCCTGACAGAGAGCGGTTGTTGACAGCCTCGTAATTGCGATTTACAGTAATGGAGGGTGAATGATGATGGATATAGCTCTTGCGCGGGAATTGCGCGGTTTGGTTTCTGATGATGGCCGTGTGATCCCTGCAAACATGATTGAAAAAAAATATCTAAGCGACGCCTTGGCACGCATGACGGGCAGCGCAGAGGCGCTCGTCTTCCCTGTCTCAACCGCCGAAACAAGCGCCCTTATGGACTACGCTTACAGGCGGGATATTCCCGTAACGGCACGCAGCGCCGGCACCAATCTGACCGGCTCAACAGTCCCCCTCACAGGCGGGCTTGTGCTGGACTTTTCCCGTATGAACCGCCTCCTTGAAATCGACGCCGAAACCTTCTGCGCCACCGTTGAGCCGGGCATACTCTTGGGAGAGTTTCAGCAGACATTGGAAGCACAAGGACTCTTTTACCCACCTGACCCGGGCGAAAAAACTTCCGCCATAGGCGGGAACATCGCAACCAACGCAGGGGGAATGCGCGCAGTAAAATACGGCGTAACGCGGGATTATGTGCGCGGGCTTGAGATTGTTAAAGCAGACGGCTCCGTGCTAAATCTGGGCGGCAAGACCGTGAAAGACGCTTCGGGGCTTTCGCTAAAGAACCTGATCGTCGGCTCTGAAGGAACGCTTGCGCTTATTACCAAATGTATACTCAAAATCCTGCCCCTCCCTCGTGAAAGTAAAGGCGCACTGGCAGCCTTCCCCTCGCTTGAGGCAGGAATTGCCGCGGTCAACCCTCTGCTTAAAAGCGATCCCACGGCGATTGAATTCCTTGAAAGGGATATTGTGGCGCTTGGCGAGAAGTATACCGAGCTTTCTTTTCCGCTCCCCGGCAGGGCGGCATACTTGCTCCTTGCTTATCACGGCAACTCAAAGAATGAGATTCAGGAACGCTTGCATCTTGCCCGCGAGATCTGCGAAAACGCCGGTGCGGAAGACTTTTTGGTTATAGAAGATGCAGCAGCTTTTGACCGTGTGTGGCAGATTCGAGGCTGCATTGTCAAGGCGGTGGAGGCGTTTTCCGAACAAGAGCCGCTCGATATTGTTGTTCCGATAAACCGCCTGAGCTTTTTTATTAACTTCGTTCACAATGTGGAAAGGGAATCGGGTCTGCGGATGGTCTCTTTTGGACACGCAGGAGACGGCAATGTTCATCTATGCGTTATACGTGGAGGGCGCAGCGCCGAAGAGTGGGAGCGGGTATTGAAAGAGGTGATGCCGCTGCTCTACCGCACTGCCGCAGCCATAGGCGGCCTTGTTTCAGGTGAACACGGCATAGGCATTGCCAAGCAGCGGTATTTTTTGGAAAACACTGCCGCACAAAACATCGCCTTGATGCGGCAGATTAAGGCTGTTTTTGACCCCAAGAACTTACTCAATCCGGGAAAATCCTATCACAATCTGCTATCTTGATAAGGCGCTCCTCTGCCTACAAGCAAGAACATCAACCACTACGATAACAAGACTTCCGTTCCGCACCCAAAATCATGCGGGGAAGCGTTGATAGGAATAAAAACATCTGAGACCTTATCATACCTCTGGCATCTCCCAATCCTGTTAAGCGCCGTTAATTACTGCTGTGTTAGACGGCACCCCGGATATGGGCGGGTTTTCTTTTTGTATTGCCGGTATTACCTGTTTCCTCTTGTCGTCCAAAAAATTACAGTATTTACAAGCATTAAAATCATCGTTTTGATGAAACATTAGTATCTCTTTCTTTTGTAAATTACCGCCAAGCTTAAAATAGTCTTTCCCTTCTACCTGTCCGCCTATTCCACGCAAAAACAGCGTCCCCGCTCTAAGACATGGAAATACCGCCGCTTCACCGTCAGGCGTTTTATGCATACCGACACATAAACTGGCGCAGGCTCTGTAATACTTTTTATTTTCCTTTATGCTCCTGTCATGGTACTTTACAGGCGATATGGGATTCCACAGATAACTTTCAGGACAATTAACAGTTATATTATTCTTCCTGCATATTTCAACTATTTCTTTGATTTTCAACCGAGACAGCAATGTTTCATTAGCGCTATAGTTTGAAATATCAACCGTTAGCTTTTTGGGATATTCCCTTAAAACAGCAACAACTTTATCGGACAGCATTACTGTAGCGTTCGTAACTAAATACACCTGTTTTATCTTTGTTTGTTCTAGAGTATATGCTATAATTTTATCTATATCTTTATTGAGTAAAGGCTCTCCCCCTAATATTCTAACCAGTTTTAGGCTTTTAATATTTTTTAGAAGATTATCCAGATAATTTTTATACTCTTCAAAAGACATTGTATATTGTTCATCCGCTTTTATTTCAGGAATGTCTCCTATGCAATGTTTGCATTTTAGCGTGCATCTTGTAGTTGTTACAATTTCAAGGTACAGCATATATATATTACCGGTTAATATATAAAGGATTTTCATTTGCATCCTGCTTAAATGATGCGCCCAATAAATGAACCAATGAGAAATACTAAATAACACCCCGCCTTTTAAGCTTGTATAAAGTGAATTGATTGCGTTTTTTACTATCATAAAATACTCCTGAAATGTTTTTTGCGGCGGCACGGATGCCGCCGTTGCCATTATTCCGGAAAACTTCAGGAATCAATGGTGTTTGATTTTTTTATATGCTATTGCTGTACTCTGTACGCTATGTCTGTGCCGTACCCCAGCCACAGGCCGACCTATTCTACAAGACAACCGCAGTCTGCTTTTGAGGTCTGACCTGCTTTCCGTGCCGTTATTTGCACAACTACGGTATAATTGCGGAAACTACCGGCCCCCACTGCCCAACCTCGCCCTTCTGGTTCTCGTAGCGGCAGCAAACCCATACACTCATCCCTCCGTCCTCCGCATCAAACACAAGCTTCTCCTTGCGTCTGCGCGTGAACCGGTAGTGCTGCAATCCCTTCCCGTCCGCAGGCATCTTCATCAGATAGTGCTTGTCAGATGCCGCCTGTTCCAGCGTTGCACCGTCCGGAGGCATAATCCCTACATACATTGCGTAGCCGTAGTCGCTTGCCGGATCAAGTTCCTGCGTTCCTGCCATGGGGCCAAGGTGGACAAGCAAGGCGTGCGGCCCTCCCGGATAGCTAAGAGACGGCGCAGGCACTCCCTCAGGCGTAGGCACCGGACTCGGAGCGGCTTTTTGCTTGAAGCCCAAAGCAGCCCAGTCTCCTTCGGTAAGGGGCGGCATCTTGAAATACCGGTCGCGGAAGAAGCGCATTTTGGTCGTGAGCGCCGTAAAAGCAGCCTGACACTCGACTGTGATAACATGAGTTCTTTCAGCCGCATCCGAAGCTTTCAGGAACATGGCTTCTGCGTTGGTGAAAAGGGTCTGTAGCTCTGTGAACTGATCTTGGGTTATACCCCAAGCCGCAAGCAGCGCCGCAGTTAAGTAGCTAAGCCATTTTCTGCACATAGCGAGGATCTCAGTGCGAGGTCCGGGCATCCAATCATTACCCATAATGGTTACTCCTAAAAATGTTGTGTATATCGAAAAGCCTGTAGGCTATGTCGAATGAGTCAAAAGCC
>JAITAM010000046.1 GCA_031284085.1 Spirochaetaceae bacterium | reverse complement strand
GTAGGGGGAATTGTGCTATTATACAAAAATGAATAAACAAAATACTGGAAAGATCATTCCTATAGCAATAGAAGATGAAGTAAAAACTGCGTACTTAAATTACGCTATGTCAGTTATCGTAGCACGAGCCCTGCCGGATGTGCGCGACGGGCTAAAGCCTGTACACCGCCGGCTTTTGTATGCTATGGACGAACTTGGACTACAGCCGAATGCGGCAACTAAAAAAAGCGCCCGTATCACGGGTGATGCAATGGGGAAATATCATCCACACGGCGATGCATCTTTGTACGATGCCCTTGTGCGCATGGCGCAGGATTTCTCTTTGCGTTATCCGGTTGTCTATGGCCAGGGTAATTTCGGTTCCATTGATGGAGACCCTCCCGCCGCCTCTCGATATACTGAGGCAAAGCTTTCTGCAATAGGCGCAGAGATGCTTGTCGATCTAAAAAAAGATACCGTTGATTTTGTTCCCAACTACGATGAATCTCTTACAGAGCCGCTTGTGCTACCTGCGGCTGTGCCTAACTTACTCATTAACGGTTCAAGCGGTATTGCAGTTGGTATGGCTACCAATATGGCGCCGCATAATTTGCGAGAAGTGTGCGCCGCTATTTGCGCTGTTATTGATAATCCCGATATTACCGTAGAGGAACTGCTCCGGTATGTACCCGGACCTGATTTTCCTACCGGCGCTATTATCTTCGGTCGCAAGGGAATATATGAAGCGTATCAAACCGGCAGGGGCAGAATACTTATCCGCGGCAAGTACACGGTAGAAAAAAACAAGGTGGGTAAAGAAAGTATTGTGTTTACCGAGCTGCCTTACACGGTGAATAAACTATCACTCATAGAAAAGATTGTCGAACTTATTCGTGATAAGGTCATTGACGGCATTGCCGGCTGTAACGATGAGTCCGACCGTTCCGGACTGCGTCTTGTGATTACGCTCAAACGGGGAGCCAGTCTCAAGATAGTGATAAATCAGTTGTTTCAGCACACCACCCTGCAATCTTCTTTTAGCATTACAAATCTTGCCTTGATCAAAGGGCGGCCAAGAACCCTCTCTCTTAAAGAGCTTATTTACTATTTTATTGAACATCGGGTAGAGGTGATCACGAGGCGAAGCCGATTTGACATGAAAAAGGCACAAAGCCGCGTGCATATCCTTGAAGGTCTAGTGATAGCTTTGGCAAACATTGATGAAGTTGTTGCTATGGTTCGCAGTTCAGCGGATACCAATGCTGCCATGGCACGGTTACAAGAGCGCTTTATGCTTTCAAAGGCGCAGGTGCAAGCCATAGTCGATATGCGGCTCGGTCGTTTAAGCGGTCTTGAGAGCGAAAGGCTAAAAGGAGAACTCAAAGAGCTTAATGAACAGATTGTGTATCTCGGTTCGCTTTTGGAAGACCCGCATAAAATATCTGCGGTTATCAAAGACGAAATACAGGTATTAGCGAATCGTTACGGTGATGCAAGGAGAACCGCTATTGTGGAGACCGAATTAGAAACTATTGCAGTTGAAGATTTGATTGAAAAAGAAGAGATGGTAATATTGATTTCCAATCTTGGGTATATTAAACGGGTGCCGGTTTCGTTGTACCGTGCGCAAGGACGGGGCGGAAAAGGTTCTATTAGTGTAAGATTAACCGAAGAAGATTTTGTTGAACAGATTTTTACCGCATCAAGCCATGATTACATCATGTTCATCACCACAACCGGCAAAGCTTATTGCATGAAAGTTCATGAATTACCGGAAGGTTCGCGGAGCAGCAAGGGCGATTATGTGCGCAGTATTTTGAATCTAGTCGAGGGTGAAGAAATTACCGCTACGGTGTCATTCCAACAGTTCTCCGACGATCAGTTTTTGTTTATGGCAACGTTACAGGGAATCGTAAAGAAAGTCCCGTTAGATGATTTTGCCCATGTCAAAAGCCGCGGTATTATTGCTATTAAGCTGGAGGATGGGGATCGGCTTGTCGGTGCACTTTTAACCGACGGAAGCAACGAAATAGTGCTGGTATCCCGTGCCGGCAAGGCTCTCCGTACCACCGAATCCAGTGTTCGTTCTACAGGGCGGACCAGCCGCGGTATTCATGGTATGAAATTAACTGAAGATGATGCTTTATTGAGCGCACTGCGTATAAACGAATCCGAGGCGGTGTTTCTTGTGTCGGAGCATGGTTTTGGTAAGCGGGTTAGCTTTGATGAATTCTCTCCACACGGCCGCGCTACCGGTGGGCAGAGGATTTACACGATCACTGAGAAAACCGGACTCTTGGCAGGCTGCATCATGATTCGTGAAGATGAAGATATTATGTGTATTACAAGCCACGGCAAGTCCATCCGCTGTAACGCATCCACTATCCGGCTTATGGGACGCACGGCTCAAGGGGTGCGGGTGGTAAACGTCGACGAAGCGGATTTAGTGATCGGCGTTGGTAAAATCGCCCATAACGACGGCTCTTCTTCTATTCTTTGAGATTCCAGCTTTCATAGACGGCAAGGACATAGATCGCCATCCGGTCATCAAATTCGCTGTCTTTTTTGCCGGAGTAGCTTTTGCTACGATAAAAACCGGCGTTATAAAGCGCCAGAATACCGTACTCTTCACCGTTCACCGTAACGGTGAAACCGGTATGAATCTTCCAATCGCCCTTGCTGTCGTTTTTATTTTTTGATTTGTATTCTGTAATGGATACCGTGCCGGCTATTTCATCGTTAACACTCAGGTACTTGTCGGCGCCGTCTATTCTAAGTTCTTTCGTAACAGAATCACCGGCAAAACGCAGAGAGCGTTGGGTTATCCCTAAAGTTGAATCGTTCGCCATTGTTAAACCCACTGTTTGGCTTGCTATAACGACTGCGTATACCGGGGTATTTTCCCGGTATAAAAGGTAATTGCTGTCGTTTTTATTATAAAAGCCGCTCCCTAAAGAGAAGGAAAACGAATCGTCAAACCGGTCTTTTTGCCGTACTAAGGAATAATTTCCCATAATTACGGTTCGTGGTTTGAATAGCTTTTGTTCAACCAGTATCGGTACTACTTCGTAGTGTTTGTCTGCATTTTCTATATACGTCTCTAGGGTGCTACAACCGGTGAATAATAAAACACCAAAACAGATAAAAAGTGATTTCATACGGGCCCGCCTGTTTTAAGCTTCGACAGGCACGACCTGTTTCTAAACTCCGGTATTGTATCGAGAATGGCGTACGACTCTTCGTCTGGCGGACAGGCCAGACCTCAAATTTGAATAGAGGAATTTTAGCGCTACCCTCTAGATTTTTAATGCCGTCGTCGGGATTTTTATAAGCCATGCTTGCTGTCCTTGCTGTTTGCAGACGAAGAGGCGTACAGCTACGCCGCTCCCGATACAGCACTGAAAGCTGCTGGCGTATTAAAAACATGAAGCGTCCCCGAAAGAGAGGACGCCTCCAAAACAATTCCGTTAAGCCGCTGCCTTTCCTTCACCGCTAAAGGCTATGAAGGAAAGGCGCTTGCGGCCGTAAACTGAAAAAACAGACTAGAACCGGTAGCCAACCGCAATTTTTATCGGTATTTTGCCTTTGAAGTTGGAGTCGATAGAATCTTTTATATCGTCTTCAGACTTTGTATTGAACGTAATGCCAAAACCCAGTTCACCGCGGACATAGAGCGAGCCAGTTATGTTGTAATCAACGCCGGCTCCGAAAAGCACTGAAAGAGCGTTGAAGCTATCGGCTATCACATCGCTGTCTTCTACCTTTGTTCCATCGTAGGATGCACCAAGGGCTATTCGGTAATCAATACCAATAAAGGGAAACACACTAAGCTTTTCACCAAGGGCAAAGGGATATTTACCAACGACGCCAAGTACTAAATTGGTTGTATCGAGGCCTTTATCGTCATCTTCTCCTTTTTCATTGGCGAAAAGCAAGTTGATGTTTACCTCTGCGTATGTGGCGTCAAAAAAAAGGTTTAACCCTCCACCAAAGCCTGAGCTTTTTTGATCATCGCCACCCCCTGCAGGTTTCAGTGTCTGAAAGCTAGGCACAAGTATTGCACCGCCGCCCACACTGAATAAGCCTGTTTGCGCGAAAAGTGTCGCGCTGCACACCGCCATGCATAAAAGCATTACCAATTTCTTCATTTTTTTACTCCTTAATGAAGATTTTTTTTCCACACTACTGCCGCTCACCTTTGATCGACGCTGTGTCTGTTTC
>JAITAM010000006.1 GCA_031284085.1 Spirochaetaceae bacterium | reverse complement strand
TTTGAATAACCTTGAGGACTTCCTTGAGGGCTTTTACCGGATCGCCGTGCGTCCGCCCGTAGTGGCTTGCTACAATCTCATCGCTTTCCATATCAACAAGGCAAGCTTTTGTCGTGGTTGATCCGCCGTCAACACCAAGTATGTACTGCCTGCCCGACCGAACCTTTCCTTCCGGACGATCGAATGTCCTGACCTTGCTATTCAGGTCTTTCAAAGCTCCAAGGCTGGTAAAGCGCACCGCGCTTTGTTTAAGGAGTTCATCCGGCTCTTTTAACCGGCTTCCTGAAGACTTTGCCATTGCTGCAGCGCCGAGCGCCTCAAAGACCGGTGCGGTTTCCGGTATAATAAATTCTATCTGCGGCGCTTTTTCACGGATAAAACGGATAATGTGCCGGTTCAAGGTAATGCCGCCTGTAAGAACGACCTGTCCGCTTGTAATCTTTGCACGTTTCAAAAAGTCTATAACCTTAACCGCCATAACATCGCAGAGCGAAAGAACAATATCTTCTTTAGTTGCTTCATGTTTGTTAAGCCGATGCGTGCAGTCGCTTTTCATAAACACTGAACAGCGCGTGGAGATCGGATACACCTTTGCCGTATCAGGTACTTTGTCAATATCGTCTAAGGTCATGTCCATTCGTGCAAGTTGTTGTTTCAAGAACTCGCCGGTTCCGGAAGCGCATTTATTACCGGAGAAATTATTAACGATTGTCCCCGTATCACCGAGTTTGTAAACGACGAGGTCTTCACCGCCCATGCTCACTATCGCATCTGCTTTTAAGCCGAGATGCTGCAGGGCTGCTTCTACACAAAGAGGTTCTAAAGTAGACGCCGCATTAAACATGAAGCGTCCCTCATTGCCGGTTACCAAAACACCGTCTCCGACTTCTATCGGGGCGCGGCTCAATAAATTCTTTACTGCTGCGGCAACATTTCCTTCATGCGGGACCACGGCGCTAAAGGCAATATGACTGTCGTCTAACAGGACTATTTTCAGGCTTGTAGAGCCTATGTTAATTCCTAGAGATTGCATATCTAGAGCATACTAAAAAACGTTCAGACATTCAACGCACAGACCAGCTTGTTTTTCGAGGTCTAGGCCTGACCTGATTCACTGGAGTACCTTCAGCTCTGACTTCAGAATTGTGTCGTCTACGAAAGAGATAATTCTTGTAATCCCGTGTTCCCGATGATGTGCTCCACTGTACTTCCATTCACGCGGCTCTTTTACAAGCCCGGCTTTAACAGGGTTCTGATCAATGTAGTTATACACGTTCCAGAAGTCCTGCTCGTCCGTTATCACCCGTGAATAGAACCTGTCTCCCCAGAAATGTCCGGTCTTGTGGTTCATTTTGTTCCACCGAATCGCAAATACCATCTTGATCCATTTCAATATCTCAGAAAGGCTTTGCCCTTCGGCTGGGGTAATAAGAAAATGAAAGTGATTCGACATGATACAAAAGTTCCAGAGCTTGAACTTGAAACCTTTTACCGTTAATGCTTCCTCGACTATGGCGAGGAACAGCTCTTTCATCCTGTCAGGATCGAGTTCAAAGAGGAACCGATTAACTACCGACAAGATGTGATACGTGAGGCCTAAATCAGTACGGCCTCGTGGCGAATAGTGTGATGCCATACATAGATAACGGGGAAAACATGACATTTTGCTTTAGTCAGCTGTTCTTTTTTTACTCTTTTTTTTCTTGAGGCTAGGTCTGACCTGATTTCTGGCTCTGTCGGAGAGTTCTATTCTGGCCAAACACCCAGCCACATGAGGTCTGACCTGATTCTCGGCTCTGTCGGAGAGTTCTATTCTGGATAAACACCCAGCCGCACAAGGTCTGACCTGGTTTATCCCGTTGAATAAGAGTCTTATCCCGTTGAATAAGAGTCTTATCCCGTTGAATAAGAGTCTTATCCCGTTGAATAAGAGTCTTATCCCGTTGAATAAGAGTCTTATCCCGTTGAATAAGAGTCTTGTGCGCCGTTTCCGATACAATACCGAAGCTCTGAAATCCGCTGGCGGGTTGATTGCAGTTGTTTATTTGTGGTATTCATTTTTCGTAAGGAGAGGTATACTGTAGCTACCATGAAAACAGATATGAAAAACACCGTACTAGCAGTCTTTCTCGCGTTTATAGTAGGGTTTTTTATTAGATTTTTCATCTTCGATCTTATGATCGTCGAAGGGGAATCCATGTATCCCGCCCTCAAATCAGGAGCAGTAGTCCTTGTGGTGAAAACCGCCTATGGATTGCGCTTGCCGGGTTTTAATACCTACCTCTTCCATTGGGCGCAGCCTCAACAGGGCGAAATAATAGTGTTTTGGACACCGGACAAAAAAGCCGCTGTAAAACGCTGCGCCGGCCTCAGCGACCGCCGCAACTTCATCGCTCTGGGGGATAACAGCAGTATCTCATTGGATTCCCGTTCCTACGGCCCTGTACCTATTGATCAAATTATAGGAAAGGTCATTATGCTTAACCGCAATGCCGCAAACGAAAAAACAGATGCAAGCGATGTGTCGACTGTATCCCCGATTTCTACCAACTGGCTATTTATTTTAGGAGGATGGCTATGCCGTGGTTTAACCTATCCGTACGCTTCAAAATAATATTTCTTATCGTCGGCGCTTACGTCTCAACGCTTTTGCTGCGCTATGGCCAGATCATGCTCTTTCCCAGCTCGTATACTGAACAACCTGCCGTATCAAACTCCCCCCTTCCCCTTATTGACCGCGGCCCCATCCTCGATAGAAACGGCCGCATTCTTGCCACGCAAGAAGACCTTGCTCATGTCGGCGTTAACCCCCCCGATTTCATAGGCTACCCTGAAAGGACTCAACTAATAGCCCAAACCCTTTCTCCTATCCTCAAAAAGTCCGAGTCGGAGCTGATAAGTTTAATGACCGATCCATCAAGGAATTTCGTGTACCTGAAAAAATCGGTTGACTCCATCTCCATGAAAGAGTTTTATAAAGCTAACGAACGGGGAGCTTTGAACTTGGTGCGTGTCGATCAGATAAAGCAAAGAATCTACCCTGAAGGTTCATTGGCAAGCCAGACACTGGGCTTTGTCAACACAGAATACCACGGCGGCGAAGGCATAGAGTCAAGCCTTGATTCTATTATTGCTCCGGGCGGCAGCAACAAGGGAAATGAAGTAATTCTTACGATAGATACCAACGTTCAGTACATCCTTGAAAAGATAGCGACGCAAGTTTTGACGGAAAACAAAGCCGAGCAGGTTATGTTTATGGCTATGGACCCGCGATCCGGCGAAATACTGGGCGCAGCTTCCCTTCCTGATTTTGATCCCAATAACTTTAACGCCTTTGACCCTTCGACATGGCTTTACAAGCCTGCCGTCGATGCTTACGAGCCGGGGTCGGTTTTTAAGATATTATCCTTGTCGGTTTTACTTGATTCCGGTGTTATTAGCGAAAACACCGTGTTTAACTGTGATGGGCATTATGAGCATATAACGGGGCGCGGTGAGAAGATTACGATTAACTGTTTGGCGGCGCATGGGAGGGTTACGGTCAGGGAGATTATCCAGTATTCCTGTAATGCGGGAGCCGCTTATGCAGCCGATCGCATTGCCAACAGTGCTTTTCACTCACGGCTTAAAGATTTGGGATTCGGCGCTCAAACCTTTGTAGGCAATCCGGGTGAAAGCTTGGGCATACTTAAAACACCGGAGCAATGGTCAGACCGCAGCAAGCCGACTATTGCTATGGGGCAGGAGCTATCGGTTTCGGCAATGCAGATGCTCCATGCTTCAACTGCTATAGCAAATGATGGGCTGCTGGTGCCGCTTTCTATCATTAAAGAGACGCGGACCGTTGACGGCACAACGCTAAAACTGCCCTATCAACCTGAACCGAGCCGTCAGGTGCTTAAACCGCAGACGGCGCAAGCCATGCGCCGCTACATGGTTGATGTAACTTCAACGACGGGTACCGGCTGGCGCGCCTACTTAGACGACATGAGCATGGCCGTCAAGACCGGTACCGCTCAGATCGTTGATGAAAAAACCGGCGCTTATTCATCAAAAGACTATATAGCAAGTTGTATAGCAATGCTTCCGGCCGACAGTCCTTCACTGGTTCTGTACCTTGTCATTGTCAAGCCGCGGGGGGACTACTTAGGCGGCCGAATTGCAGCGCCGCCCATAGGTCAGGCGGCTAATGAGCTGGTCGATTATCTTGGCATACCTCGTGGACGCAACAAACAAGTCAGCCACTCAGGTAACATTACCATACCGGCAAGTCCTTTGCCCACAGTTGACGGTAAAATGCCCAATCTTATCGGCTATTCCAAACGACAGCTCGTTCCCTTTATACTCCGTGATGATCTTAAGATTGAGATCATCGGTGACGGCTGGGTGAAACGGCAAAGCTTAAGGGCAGGGGCAGCTTTGACGCCGGGTGATACCATTGTGATAGAGCTGGAGTAATTTTGGCATTAGAGCATAAACTGTTTACGGCGCAGCGGGTGGAAGACCTTGCGGCAGGCGGCGCTGGAGTTCTCCATTACCGAGGGCTTTGTGTGTTTGTCGACATGACGGCGCCGGGGGATATAATTACCGGTCGTATTACAGAGCTACACAAGACATTTGCCCGTGCGGAACTTGTTGAACTGTTGCAAGCATCGCCGGATCGAGTGGCGCCGCTCTGTCCGCATTATGGACTATGCGGCGGCTGCTCCCAACAGCACATTGCCTACAAAGCTCAAATCGCCGCTAAAGCCCGTATCTTACAGGAGACATTGCGCCGGATTGGCGGATTACACCAGCTCCCTGCCATAACCATACGAGAGGGCGCGCCTTGGGAATACCGCAACCGAGTACAGTTCCACAAGGCGGACAGTGGTGTTGGTTACAAAGCGCGTGCCGACAAGAGGATAATCCCGATTGACGACTGCCCTGTTGCCTATCCGGCTATACGGCAGGCTCTTAATGAAAAGCGCCTTGCAATTACCGCGCCGCGGGCTGCGTTTTACGCTCGCGGAGAGACCTTTCTGTCAGAGGAGCACAAGGCATCAGGCACGGTAAAGATCCGTAACCGTACTCTGCACCTTGACGCCGGTGTCTTTTTTCAGAGCAACGGCGACCTCCTTGAAGTCTTGATTGGTGATATTCTTGGGATAGTAGAGAAGGCGGCTCCTCAAAAGATGGCCGCAGCAGACCTTTACTGCGGCGTGGGTACTTTTGCGGTATTTCTGCACGATCGGCTTAAAGACCTTGATTTAGTTGAAGAGAATGTACAAGCTGTTTCTCTTGCGCGGAAAAACCTAAAGGGAAGCGGCGTTTCGTTTTATACAGGCTCGGCCTCAACGTGGCGGCCGACAAAGAATTACGGCTTTATACTGGTGGATCCACCTCGTGCCGGCCTTAGCCCGATTGTCCGCAACCGTTTGTTATTGAAGCGCCCATCGCTTCTGCTCTATGTCTCCTGCGATCCGGCAACTCTTGCGCGGGACATTCGTGATATAACACGCGCAGGCTATGCCCTTTCTGCTCTATTCTTGTATGACTTTTACCCGCAGACGCCGCATATTGAGACTATGGCGGTACTGAGTGCAAGCAGGGACACGCCGGCCTCTTTCTAAGAACCATAAGCTGTTTCAAAGTTCTCGGTGCCGGCAGGCCAGCCCTCGCCTGCGTGTTTCGGAGTACGACTCTTCGTCTGATAGCAGCGGGATGGGAACAAACCTCGCATGTGGTGCAGACAGGTCAGCCTGTTCCAACTGCGAGGTCTGGTCTATCCTGCTTGATGTGGAATTCCCCCGCTTGAAAGGACAGGAAGGTACGCCTATGATCAAAGAAGGAAGAATCATGGGAGAAAGAAGAGTTTTTACGAAAGAGTTTAAGGAACGGGCGGTGGAACTTGCCCGGAACACAAAGCGGAAGCGGGCTTGCCCAAGACCTTGGCATAAA
>JAITAM010000167.1 GCA_031284085.1 Spirochaetaceae bacterium | reverse complement strand
CAGCTGACTAAAGCAAAATGCCATGTTTACCCCGTTATCTATGTACCATGTCTTCGCATTATTCGCCACGAGGCCGTACTGATTTAGGCCTCACCTATTATATCTTCTCGGTAGTTAATCGTTTCCTTTTTGAACTCGATCCCGATAAGATGAAAGAGCTGTTCCTCGCCATAATCGAGGAAGCATTAACGGTAAAAGGTTTCAAATTCAAGCTTTGGAACTTTTGTATCATGTCTAACCATTTCCATTTTCTCATCACTCCAGCAGAGGGACAAAGTCTTTCTGAGATATTGAAATGGATTAAGATGGTATTTGCGATCCGGTGGAACAAAATGAACCACAAGACTGGACATTTCTGGGGAGATAGGTTCTATTCACGAGTGATAACGGACGAGCAGGACTTCTGGAACGTGTATAATTACATCGATCAGAACCCTGTTAAGGCCGGGCTTGTAAAAAAACCTCATGAATGGAAGTACAGCGGGGCATATCATCGGGAACATGGGATTACAAGGATTATCTCTTTCGTGGACGACACAATCTTGAAGTCAGAGCTGAAGGTACTCCAGTGAGGAGAGCGAGCGCGGGATAGGTCAGACCTTTATCTCTCCTCTTGTCCGCTCATTCTTGTTTTGGCTATACTCCCCCTATGATACAGACTGTGTATGTTGAAAAGCGAGCGGGGTTTTGCCTTGAAGCGGAACGATTGCAGGCGGATAGCGCTGCATTTCTCGGCCTAAAGGTGCAGAAGATGCGTATTCTTAACCGGTATACGGTGGAAGGATTAAGCGCAGAGCATTTTGTATTGGTGCGTGATACCGTGTTTTCCGAGCCGCAGGCGGATTTGGTCTTTGAAACGGTAGCGGCGCAGCCTGAGGATACTGTTTTTGCAATAGAGTACTTGCCGGGGCAGTACGATCAGAGGGCGGATTCGGCTTCGCAATGTATAGAACTGCTTACCGGCGTGAAAGTTCCAGTGCGAACGGCGCGGGTATACATACTGCACAATGAAAAGCCGATTACGCCTCTTGATCTTGAGCGGCTTAAACACTACCTCATCAACCCGGTCGATTCGCGGGAAACATCGCCTGCTCCTCCTCTTTGCAGCTCTGTAGAAGCCGCGGCTCCTGTGGATGCGCTCCCTGTGGTAACCGGCTTTTCTACGCAAACCGACCTTGAATCTCTTGTGCGCCGATATGGGCTTGCTTTATCGGTAGACGACCTACAGGTCTGTCAAGCGTATTTTGCCGAATGTAAACGGGATCCGACCGTAGCGGAACTACGGGTGCTGGATACGTACTGGTCGGATCATTGCCGGCACACGACTTTTACTACCGAGCTTAGTACCGTTGACGTATGCGAGGCATCGCCTGAATTGGCGCAGGCTTTCTTGCTTTACGAGCAAGCCCGGAAAGAACTGTACGGGGATAAGGACAAAGCGCCGCCTCGTTCCCTTATGGATATTGCGTGCATCGGCGCTAGAGTCTTGAAAAAGCGCGGGCTTCTTGATGATCTCGATGAATCGGAGGAAATCAACGCCTGCACGGTGAATATAAGCGCTGAATTTGCGGATGGTTCTTGTGAACCGTGGCTTTTACTCTTCAAGAATGAAACGCACAACCATCCGACCGAGATTGAGCCTTTCGGCGGCGCGGCAACCTGTCTTGGCGGGGCAATACGGGATCCGCTTTCCGGCAGAGCCTTTGTTCATCAAGCCATGCGCATCTCCGGTGCAGGCGATCCGCGCACGCCGCTCTCTCAAACTTTAGCCGGGAAATTACCGCAGATAAAAATTGCCCATGAAGCCGCCGCCGGCTATTCCAGCTATGGGAATCAGATAGGTATTGCTACCGGGCAAGTCGCCGAGTTCTACCATTCAGGCTTTATGGCAAAACACCTCGAGTTAGGAGCGGTTATCGGCGCTGTACCGAAAGACTGGGTGAAAAGAGCAAAGCCGGTTGCAGGAGACCTAGTGCTATTGGTCGGCGGAAAAACAGGGAGCGACGGTATAGGAGGGGCAACCGGTTCATCGAAAGTACATACAGGCGAGTCGCTATACGAATCGAACGCCGAGGTGCAAAAGGGGAATGCGGTCGAGGAGCGCAAGCTGCAACGGCTCTTCCGTAATCCTGTTGTGGTCGGCATGATCAAACGATGTAACGACTTTGGCGCAGGAGGTGTAGCCGTAGCTGTCGGAGAATTGGCGGACGGCCTTGATATTGATCTTGATGCAATCCCCAAGAAATACGAATCCCTTGATGGAACGGCTCTTGCTCTATCCGAATCGCAAGAACGAATGGCTCTTGTTGTAGCGGCCGCTGATGTGCAGCGCTTTATTGAAGCTGCGGCGTGCGAAAACCTCGATGCTGCGGTTATAGCAAAAGTTTCTGCGCAGGAAGGTATGCGTATGTACTGGAAAGGACGGATGATTGTGAACCTTTCCCGAACACTGCTCAATTCACAAGGGGCGCACAGGAAAGCGGAGGTGAAGCTATCCAAACCGGCTGCCGCTGCGGAAAAACAGGAAAATAAAAGCGTAGCGCAGGCTCTATCCTCGCTTGAGTCGGCAAGCCGTCGCGGCTTGCAAGAGCGTTTTGATGGCTCTATCGGCGCAGGCTCAGTCCTCTTCCCCTTTGGCGGCTCTACGGCCGGCACGCCTGAGTGCGGCATGGCTTCACTCATCCCCTCTTTGCATAAAGAATCCTTAAGCGCAAGCATCATGACCTTCGGCTTTGATCCGGAAAGCCTTTGTTCCGATCCCTACGAAGGAAGCAAAGCTTCAATCCGCGAGGCTTTGGTCAAGTGCGCCTGTCTGGGCGGCGATCCATTCACAGCCCGCCTGTCATTGCAGGAGTACTTCCCGCATCCGCACTCTCCAAAGTCGTGGGGCGAGCCGACTGCAGCGCTTTTAGGCGCTCTAGAGGCGCAGCTTGCGTTGGGCGTTCCTGCTATAGGAGGCAAGGACTCGATGTCCGGCAATTACTGCGATCCGACTCATGGTATCAATCTTGAAGTGCCGCCGACCGTGCTTGCTTTTGCGGTCGCTGTTGCACCTGCCGCTCAGATTCTTTCGGGAGCCTTGTCCGGCGCGTCTGGAAACGCGGTGCTGCTCTTTCCATATAACGGCGGCTGGGATGATTTCAAAAACAATCTGACCGCTCTTGCCGAATTGAAAAAATCCGGCCTCGTTTGCTCTGCGTATCCGGTCGGAGCAGGCGGCGTTGCAGCTACCGTAGCCGTGATGGCTTTCGGTACTATGGTCGGCGTTGATTTTTATGAAGAAGCCGTGCCTAAGATGGCCTCGCATCAAGGATCGTTTCTTTTGGAACTGAAAGGAGACGCCGCAGGGCAGTGCGGTTCGAGAGGCATTTGTATTGCTCGAACGATTGCCGAGCCGGTCTTTCGCACCGGCAGCGCCTGTATCCCCCTTTCAACCTTGCGCACCGCTTATGAAGCGCCGCTTGCAGCGGTGTATCCTGTGGAACAAGAGCAATCGGCTTGTACCGTTCCGCCCGCCCCTGCCTGCAAAGAGGAGACGGCATGGACTGGGCGCACCTTTTTTGAGGCGAAGAGCGCTCTCCGCCCTCCTACGGCCGTCATTCCGGTTTTCCCCGGCACAAATTGCGAATGGGATACGGAGCGCGCCTTTAGAAGAGCGGGCGCACGCACAGAGGTCTTGGTATTCCGCAACCGTAATCACGAGGATATAGTGCAGTCGATTCAGGAATTGGCAGCCGCCTTATCCTGCGCCCAGATACTTGCTTTGAGTGGAGGGTTTAGCGCCGGCGATGAGCCTGATGGGTCGGGTAAATTCATTGCCGCCGTGTTCCAGTCTCCGTTTTTAATTGATGCTCTGCAAAACTTGCTTAACCGCGATGGGCTGGTCTTGGGTATTTGTAATGGGTTCCAAGCTCTCATTAAGACGGGATTAGTGCCTTACGGCATGATAAAACCGGCACAAAAGGATAATCCGACACTTACTTTTAACCGCATAGGCCGTCATGTGTCGCGTATGGTGAGAACTCGGGTTGTTTCGACACTGTCTCCGTGGATGCGCTTTGAAGAGCCGCAGGCGGTGCATGTCGTGCCGGTTAGCCATGGGGAAGGACGGCTTGTTATTCGAGAGGAAGAGGCGCGGCGGCTTTTTGCTGCGGGGCAGGTGCCGTTTTGTTATATTGACAATCCGAACGGTTCGGACTATGACATTGAAGCTTTGTGCAGTCCTGACGGCCGTATTTTAGGGAAGATGGGACATTCGGAACGAGCCGGCACGTATATTCACCGTAACGTGCCGGGTAATAAGACACAAAGGCTTTTTGAAGCCGGTGTGTCGTATTTCCTCTAGCACAGGCACGGCCTGTTTCACACGCCAGCGTGTTTCAAAGGTTGTTGTATCGGGAGTAGTGTACGGCTTTTTGCCTGAAAGCAGGCCAGCCTGTTTTTAAGGTTCTTGTATCGGGAATAATGTACGGCTTTTTGCCTGAAAGCAGCACGCCAGCGTGTTTCAAAGATTGTTGTATCGGGAATGGGGTACGGCTTTTTGCCTGATAAAGATGAGACTAGGGAATAGTTATTTCCCTCTTGTGAATAAGAAGCCTAAAGCTTTATGGAATTTTTTCACTTAACCATTTGATCAAGCTTGAAGAGATGATGTATACCCATAACCATGAGCGCAATGAAATAGTAATATACAAGAGAATAGGAGCTGCGCTATTACTTTTCTCTAAACCTAAGCTGCCGGAAGCGTCCCGCCATTTTGCAAATGTGCTCTCCCTGCTTCAAGAAGCGTTTTGTTGGTTATCATGGGAATACACAGCAGCGCTACTACAATGCCGGTTCCAATAAGAAGAATATCTATTGAAATGAGATCCGCAACAGGCCCGAAAACTACCATGCCCAAAGGCATCATGGCGCCGGATACCATCGTGAAAACCGACAAAACCCTTCCCATAAACGCCGCCTCTACCGTGGTCTGCAACAAAACCATTGACGGCGCATTCCAAAGCGGAAGCAAGACGCCCAGTATTGCCATAATAACAAGATACGGCGCAAAGTGAGGCGCAAGCCCTAATCCGGCAGCCAGTAAACCGCATAAGGCGCAGGAAAGCGCCATGGTGTATATGCGATTTTTGAAACCGCCCCACACGCCGATTAAAATACCGCCTGCCATCATGCCGATAGAAAACGCAATTTCTATAGCGGAAAGCCGCCACACATCACTGCCGAAATTCCTTGCTACTTGAAGGGGCGTTAAAAGCGCTGCGGGGGAAAAGAAAAAAAGAAATATTGCGGAGAAAATAATTATCCTTAACACATATCCGTGTTTCCTTATGTACTTCATACCTTCTTTTAAGTCATGGAAATATGCTGTGCTTTCTTGTCCAGTTGCGTTTGGGATTAACTTTTCTTTTTCCGGCGCTTTGACAAAAAATAAAACAATGCTTATACCAATAATTGCGGTGATTATATCGAGAAAAAATAAGGTTTCTAATGGGGCGAATGTCATCATTGCGCCGCTTATTACAGGCGCTGTTAAGGTGATGAACGATTGTATGCTGCTTTGGAAACCGTTTATTCTGGTTAATTGTTCCTGTGGAACAATATCGGGAATAAAAGCACCGACCGCCGGCATTTGCACTCCTTGTCCCAATGAACGTATTACGGCGCACAGTAACAAAATAGCGGTGTTGTCAATGCCGGCCATAATGGAAACAGCCGCAAGGAGGCTTACAAAAGCTACTGTGCCGTCCGCTATATTGATGATGTATTTCCGGTTGAATCGGTCGGCCCAAACTCCGGCGAAAGGTGAAATAAAGAACATGGGGAGAAATCCGGCAATGGTAAAAAGGGTCATCATCGATCCCGATTGAGTTTTAAGGGTTATGTGCCAAGTAATAGCGTATTGCACGACCATTGTGCCGAAGAGCGATAAAGCCTGCCCAGCCAGAAATAATGCGGTATTTTTTTTCCAATTTATGTTCATACAATTCTTATACTATTATTATTTTACATAGTCAATAGGAGGGTATTTTAGGCGGCGGTTTATTTGCAGCAGAAATAATATTGCATAATATTTCATGCGGCTGCCGAAGGATTTTAATCCCGAAACGTATATACCGACCTATTATGCGCCGTAGTGGCAGAAAAAGCATCAAACCCGTCATCCGCACCGGGTAAAAAACGGGATACAGATTCATTCCATCGAGAGGTAGGCTCATTCCGCCGAGAGACAGGCTCCTAAATCAAATGGATAGGGAGCTTAATCAAATGGATAGGGAGCTTAATCAAATGGATAGGGAGCTTAATCAAATGGATA
>JAITAM010000159.1 GCA_031284085.1 Spirochaetaceae bacterium | reverse complement strand
GGAAAAATTGCAAACTCTCTTGACATAGTTTGACGACTTTGTTACTATAACTAAATATAGTAAAGCCCTTGTAGCTCAGTCGGTAGAGCATATCCATGGTAAGGATAAGGTCAACAGTTCGATTCTGTTCGAGGGCTTTTCTTGAAGGCATTGTTTTATGTTTCTGTCAAAATTAGGAGGGATAGAATATGGCATCAAAAAAAACGGCTGTGGAGCTTATTGCTCTGCAATGCAGCGAATGTAAACGTAAAAATTATACTACTAAAAAGAATCGCCGCAACATTCAAGAAAAACTTGAATTCAATAAATATTGTCCTTTTGATCATAAACATACTCTGCACAAAGAGACAAAAATCAAATAATTTTTTAGGCCAGTAACTCAATTGGTAGAGTATCGGTCTCCAAAACCGAATGTTGTGGGTTCAATTCCTACCTGGCCTGTTTTATTTAATCAGGAAGTATTTTTCCCGGTTTTGTGGAGGTCTTCTTAAATTATGAAGAAATTGATGAGAAAAGTAGTTCAGTTTACAAAAGAATCGTATGCTGAACTTCGTAAAGTTATCTGGCCAAGCCGTGATGATGTTATAAGTTCAGTAAAAGTAGTTATTATTTCTACAATTATTATTGCAGCGGTACTTGGTTTGGTTGATGTTTTATTATTGCTTGGCGTACAGGCTATTTTTTAAGAAAAGGGGGATTTATGGCTACAGATTGGTATGTCCTCCACACGTATTCAGGATACGAAAATAAAATAGAAAAGATGATACGCATGATGGTTAATTCTGGAGATCTTGACCGAAATATAGTACGAGATGTAAAAATACCCTCTGAAAAACTAGTAGAAGTTAAAGATGGTAAAAAGTACACTCGCACCCATAAATTTCTTGCGGGATATATTTTACTTGAATTAGATCTTCCAGTAGATAATACTTGGCGTATTACCTGCTCAAAAATACGGAAGATTCATGGAGTTACAGGTTTTGTGGGAACGCCGGCAGATAAGAGACCTCAACCTTTAGCTGGAGATGAGGCCAGAGCTATTCTACAAAAATCGGGTGAAATGAAAGGAGAAAGACCGGTACGTAGTCGACAGTCTTTTATACCAGGGGAACAAGTAAAAATTATAGCCGGACCATTTGAAACATTTACTGGAATAATAGAAGAAGTTAATCAAGAAAAAAATAAACTCAAGGTTATGGTTGGTATATTTGGTCGAAATACTCCGGTTGAAGTTGATCTGTTACAAGTTGAAAAGCTGTAATGTTGATCGTCGGTATCCGGATAAATGATCGATAAGTGGCAGGATATTTGTGTATCCTTTATGACCACGGAGGAGTGTTTATGGCAAAAAAGAAGCTTGCCACAATAATTAAATTACAATGCCCTGCCGGTAAAGCAACGCCGGCACCGCCTGTTGGTCCGGCACTTGGTCCGCATGGAGTAAGTGCACCGGAATTTGTTAAGCAGTTCAACGATCGTACTAAAAATATGGAGCTGGGGTTGATTATCCCAGTAGTTATCAGTGTGTACACTGATAAATCTTTTACTTTTATTCTTCATACGCCACCGGCTGCGATTTTGATAAAGAAAGCTATTGGGCTTGACAAAGGTTCTAGTGAACCGCATAAGAATAAAATTGGTAAGTTGCCAAAGGCAAAACTGCAAGAAATTGCCAAGCTCAAGATGCCAGATCTTTCGGCTAATGATCTTAATGGTGCTATGAAAATTATAGCTGGAACTGCTAGATCCATGGGTGTCGAGGTGGAGAAATGAAACGAGGGAAAAAATATAGCGCGGCAATAAAAAAATATGATGGTACAGCCACGTATGAATTAAAGCCAGCGGTTGATATGTTAAAGTCTCTTGCTTTTGCTCGATTTGATGAGACGGTAGAACTTTCGGTTAAATTAAATCTTAAAAAGAGTCAAACTGTCCGTGATACTGTAGTACTCCCTAACCAGTTCAAAGCAGAAAAGCGAATATTAGTGTTTTGTAAACCAGAAAAAGAAAAAGAAGCTCAAGAATCGGGAGCAACGTTTGTTGGCGCGAGTGATTTGATCGAAAAGATCAAAGGTGGTTGGCTTGATTTTGATGTTGCAGTAGCTACGCCGGATATGATGAAAGATGTTGGTAAACTTGGTATGATTCTTGGTCGTAGAGGGCTCATGCCTAACCCTAAAACCGGTACTGTTACCTTTGATCTGAAAAGCGCTCTTTTTGAATTACGAAAAGGGCGAATCGAATTTCGGGCTGATAAAACCGGTGTAGTTCACCTTGCGGTTGGTAAGGTTTCCATGCTCAGTGAAAAGATTGTTGAAAATGTACAGGCAATTGTTACCGAGATAAAGCGAAAAAGGCCATCTGATGCAAAAGGTGATTTTATTAAAACAATATCAGTGGCATCGACTATGGGACCCGGTATATGGGTTGTACTAAAAGATCAGGAGTAAATTATATGGCTATTGTTGCACACAAAATACAAGATGCAAAGGTTAAAAGCATTGGTGAGCTGAAAGATCTATTTAGTACAGCGCCGAATTTTATTTTTACTGATTACCGAGGGCTTAGTGTTGGAAAAATAAGCGAGCTGCGACGGCAACTGCGAACAAAGGGAGCGACCTTCAAAGTTGTTAAAAACAATTTTGCTCGTATTGCCTTTGAGCAATTATTAGTACCAGATGTGTCGCACTATCTGACTCAGCCGACTGCAATTACTATCATTCCACAAGATTTCAATGAAGTAGCGAAGGTGCTTTTGGATTTTGCTAAAGATGTTCCGGCTTTAAAAGTTAAAGGTGGACTCATAGGTCAGACGGTTTATACTGCTGCTCATGTTGAGATATTTTCTAAATTACCCGGACGTCCGGTACTTATTGCTATGCTTATGTCAGTTATGAATGGACCAGTACGAAACTTTACTGTAGCTCTCAACGATGTTAATGCCCGCCTAGTACGTACTGTAAAAGCCATTGCAGATAAAAAAGTTACTATAGAAGGCTGATTGTAATGACAAGGACGCGATATGCTATGGTCTTGTCTTGATTGTTTGTTTTATTAGCGTAAAAAATCTTCAGGCTTCACATATGCTGTCGTTCCTGTTGATTGTTTATATACACTTGTATAGGTGTACCACACATTATGGTAAAGGAGAAGGTAATATGGCAGCTCTTAGTACAGAACAAATTTTAGATGCGATTAGCTCCATGACCGTTCTAGAAGTATCAGAATTGGTTAAAGCAATGGAGGAAAAATTCGGAGTGTCGGCCGCTGCACCAGTAGCGGCAACGGTTGGTGGTTCTGCTGCTACAGCATCGGTAGAACCAGTGGAAGAAAAGACCGAGTTCAATGTTATCCTCAAAGCTTTGAATGAAGGGGCAGAAAAAGTTAAGGTTATTAAGGAAGTCCGCGCTATTACTGGTTTAGGGCTTAAAGAAGCCAAAGAGCTGGTTGAAAGTGCGCCTAAAACTCTTAAAGAAAATGTCTCAAAAGAAGATGCTGCGAAGATCAAAGAGCAAATCACTGCTGTCGGTGGCGTTATTGACATTCAATAGTCGATTGTTTGTTGGAATAGGGGTTACATTACCTATCATCAGGTACTTATCTCCACTACAATCAAGGTAACGCACACAAAGATCGTTAATTTTGAGGAGTTAGGAGAGACGGATCCTAACTCCTTGTTTATATTAAGGGGTATAAATGGTACAGCAAAAAGAATCAATCGTTAAGCGAACATATATCGGAAAAGATATCCAGAATGTGATGGATTTGCCGGATCTTATTGATATTCAATTACGGTCTTATGAACGATTTTTACAACGAGAACGTTTACGTAAGCAAATGCCCTTAGACATACAGGGGCTAGAAGAGGTTTTTAGTTCAACTTTTCCGATTGAAAGTCCTAATGGAGATATGGTTCTTGAATATGAATATTACACTCTTGATGAGGAAAACACTAAATTTTCTGAGCAAGAGTGTAAACAAAAAGGTATCACATATTCCATGGCACTTAAAGCGCGGATAAATCTTATTTTTCAACAAACCGGGGAAATTCGTCAAAAAAATATTTATTTAGGCGATATTCCTATTATGACAGAGCGTGGGACATTTATTATAAATGGTGCGGAACGAGTTGTTGTGTCTCAGATTCACCGGTCGCCAGGTGTTATTTTCAGCCATGAAAAAGGGGTATTTTCGTCTCGAATCATTCCGTATCGAGGATCTTGGCTTGAATTTGAAATTGATCAGAAAAAAGAATTGATCTACGCTAAAGTTGATCGGAAAAAGCGTATATTAGGAACGATTTTTCTCCGAGCCCTTGGATTTAGAGATCGAGAAGAGATTATTGGTGCTTTTTATACAAAAAAGACTATAAAAATATATAATGATCAGGTAACACGAGAGAAGATCGCTGAGCAAGTTCTTGCAAAAGCTGTATGGACACAATTAGAAGGGCAGAAGAAGCTTTTTCGTGCGGGTGAAAAATTACATATCCACAATATTGATGAGCTATTGAGCTGTGGAGTACAGTCGGTTGATATTATCGATTTTGAAGATACGGATTCATTAAATTCGGTTATGCTTCTTAACTGTTTTGAACGAGAAGAAATAAAATTTGTTCAAGAAGGACAAGATGAACCTTCTCAGGAAGATGCTCTGTCAGCGGTATACACGGTTCTCATGCCAGGAGAATCAATCACAATTGATGCAGCTGAAAAAGACCTAAATAGTATGTTTTTTAATTCTCGACGGTATGATTTGGGAAAAGTAGGCAGATATAAATTGAATAAAAAATTCAATTATCAACAGCCAACTGATGAATTAGTATTAAGTAAGCAAGATATCATCGCGACTATGAAATTTCTTATCAAAGTATATATAGGTGATGAAAATATTGATGACATTGACCACTTAGGTAACCGGCGAATACGCTCTGTAGGTGAGCTTATGTCTAATACAATGAAAACAGCCTTTAGTCGGATGGAACGAGTTGCCAAAGAAAGAATGTCTTTAAAAGAAACCGATACGATAAAACCTCAAGATCTTATTTCAATAAAACCTATTGTTGCTGCCATTAAAGAATTCTTCGGTTCAAGCCAGCTTTCGCAATTTATGGATCAGGTAAACCCATTAGCTGAGCTGACTCATAAACGCCGTCTTAACGCACTGGGACCTGGGGGCCTGTCGCGTGATCGTGCCGGCTTTGAAGTGCGCGATGTTCACTATACCCACTATGGACGTATGTGTCCCATAGAAACGCCTGAAGGACCCAATATTGGGCTGATTGTATCACTTGCTAATTATACGCGGGTTAATGAATACGGTTTTTTGGAAACACCATACCGGAAGGTAATTGATGGGGTAGCAACAAAAGATATTGAATATCTTTCAGCTATGGACGAAGATCGCTACTATATAGCGCAAGCTTCGGCAAAACTGATGACGGATGGCTCTTTTGTTGATGAACAAGTTTCATGTCGCCGACAGGGTGATTATACTACTCGGACCCCGGCGGAAATCCAATATATGGATGTGTCTCCTAAACAAATCATTTCAGTGTCTGCATCGTTGATTCCATTCTTGGAACATGATGATGCTAACCGTGCGCTTATGGGTTCCAACATGCAAAGGCAGGCTGTACCGCTTTTATTTCCTGAAGCACCGCGTGTTGGTACCGGTATGGAAGAGAAGTGTGCTTACGATTCCGGTGTATTAGTTAAAGCTCGCCGGAATGGTACCGTAACACGAGTTACAGCTGAGGCTATTGCTATTCAAAATGACGATGGGCCGGATGCAAAGTCTATTCCGGAGACTAACTCTGAAGGGCTTGATGTATACCAACTTATCAAATATCAAAGAACAAATCAGGATACTTGCTGTAATCAAAGACCTATTGTCAAAGTAGGAGATTCTGTCAGCGCCGGCCAAGTAATTGCCGATGGGCCAGCAACAGATAAAGGCGAGCTTGCTTTAGGCAGGAACATTCTGGTCGGTTTTATGCCATGGAATGGGTATAATTATGAGGATTCTATTCTCATTTCTCAGCGAGTTGTAAAGGAAGATATGTTTACCTCTATTCATATAAAAGAATTTTCAACTGAAGTCCGTGAAACAAAGCTGGGGCCGGAGAAAATTACTAGAGATATTCCTAATACCTCTGAAAAAAGCCTTGATAACCTTGATAGTGATGGCATCATCCGAATTGGGGCTAAAGTAAGTGCCGGTGATATTTTGATAGGCAAAGTCACACCAAAAAGTGAGAGTGAGACTACACCGGAATTCAAATTGCTCAATTCTATCTTCGGTGAAAAAGCAAAAGAGGTACGCGATTCTTCTCTACGGGTACCGCATGGAGTCGAAGGTACCATTATTGATATACAAAGGCTTACTCGGACCGAAGGAGATGATCTTAACCCGGGTGTCAATGAAGTGGTCAAAGTACTAATCGCTACTAAACGTAAATTGCGTGAAGGTGATAAAATGGCTGGCCGGCATGGTAATAAGGGTGTTGTTGCTCGGATATTACCGGTAGAGGATATGCCTTATATGGACGATGGTACACCGCTTGACCTCTGTCTTACTCCGCTTGGTGTGCCTTCACGAATGAATATTGGACAGCTATTGGAAACCGAACTGGGCTGGGCTGGACTTGCGCTTAATGAATGGTATTCCGCTCCGGTATTTCAAAGTCCTTCTGACGAACAGATCGCTGAAAAACTTGCTAAGGCAGGTCTTTTGAACAAAGAAAATCCCACTTTCCGCACAAAAACGTACTTGTATGATGGTCGAACAGGTGAGCGTTTCGTGAATCCAGTTTTTTGTGGGGTTATTTACTTCCTCAAGCTTCACCATCTTGTTGATGATAAAATGCACGCACGGTCAACCGGTCCATATTCATTAGTTACTCAGCAGCCTCTTGGTGGGAAAGCCCAGTTCGGTGGCCAACGTCTTGGTGAAATGGAGGTATGGGCTTTGGAAGCCTACGGGGCTGCCAATACCCTTCAAGAGCTACTGACGATAAAATCAGATGATATGACCGGCCGTTCCAAAGTCTATGAAGCTATTGTTAAAGGTGAAGCATCAACGACTGCCGGTGTTCCTGAATCATTTAACGTCTTAGTACAGGAACTCCGTGGACTTGCTTTAGACTTGACCATCTATGATGCCAAAGGCAAACAAATTCCTCTTACAGAGCGTGATGACGAACTTATTAGTAAAGCAGGATCTAATTTTTAATTAACAAGAATAAAACTTTTACTCAAGACATAAACTGTGTCAAGAATCAAGACATATATTTTTGCTTTATGAATAGCAAAACAGGGGGTAAGTATGCGTGATATACAAGATTTTGATTCAATAATGATTAAGTTGGCTTCTCCGGATATGATCCGGGCATGGTCGTATGGAGAAGTAAAAAAGCCGGAGACTATAAACTATAGAACATTAAGGCCGGAAAAAGACGGCTTGTTTTGTGAACGAATCTTCGGTACGACTAAAGAATGGGAATGTTACTGTGGTAAATTTAAGTCTATCCGGTATAAAGGTGTAATTTGTGACCGATGTGGCGTTGAAGTAACGCATTTTAAGGTGCGCCGGGAACGAATGGGGCATATAGAGCTTGCCGCACCGGTATCGCATATATGGTATTACCGGTCGGTACCCAGCCGGATGGGCTTGCTTTTAGACTTGCCGATGAAGGATCTGCGTTCTATTCTATACTTTGAAAAGTACGTAGTCATTGACTCAGGTGATACCGAATTAAAAAAAATGCAGCTCTTAACAGAAGATGAGTATTATGAAGCACAGGAGCAGTTCGGCGGTGGTTTTACAGCCGGTATGGGTGCAGAGGCTGTGCAAACCTTGCTTGAAAATCTCAATCTCGATGTTATCGCAGCAGAATTACGAGCAAGAATGATCGAAAAGGGGCCGAAAAGCGATAAACGACTCCTCAAACGTATTCAAATTGTGGAAGATTTCCGTGCATCAGGTAATAAGCCGGAGTGGATGATTATGAATGTTATCCCGGTAATTCCGCCGGATCTGCGCCCTATGGTGCAGCTTGATGGCGGACGGTTTGCAACAAGTGATCTTAACGATCTCTACCGGCGGGTGATCAACCGTAATAATCGGCTTAAACGTTTACAAGTTCTGAACGCTCCGGATATTATCATCCGTAATGAAAAGCGTATGCTTCAAGAAGCGGTAGATGCACTCTTTGACAATTCTAAAAAGAAACGAGTCGTAAAAGGCGCCTCTAACCGTCCTCTTAAATCCATTTCCGATATGCTCAAAGGCAAGCAGGGACGGTTTCGGCAAAATCTATTGGGCAAGCGTGTCGATTATTCTGGACGTTCTGTCATTACCGTAGGGCCGGATCTAAAAATGTGGCAGTGCGGCCTCCCTACTAAGATGGCGCTTGAATTATTCAAACCTTTCATTATGAAAAAACTGGTGGAAAAAGATGTGGTGTACAATATCAAGCGAGCAAAGTTACTCGTGGAGCAGGAGACACCGGAAGTATTCGCCATTCTTGATGAGGTTGTAAAAGAGCATCCGGTGTTGCTTAATCGTGCGCCTACTCTCCACCGTCTTGGTATTCAGGCTTTTGAGCCGGTGCTTGTTGAGGGTAAGGCTATCCGCCTTAATCCTTTGGTCTGCCACGCTTTTAATGCTGACTTTGACGGAGATCAAATGGCGGTCCACGTGCCTTTGACCCAAGCAGCACAGATGGAATGTTGGACGTTGATGTTGTCTGCACGGAATTTGCTTAATCCGGCAAATGGCAAAACCGTTGTTTTCCCTTCTCAAGATATGGTGCTGGGGATAAATTTCCTCACACGCATTAAACCGGAGACAAAAGGAGAAGGCCACCGGTATTCCTGTATAGAAGAAGTTATGATGGCGGTGGAAGCCCAATTTTTGAATTGGGAGGCGTGTATCATGGTTAAGCCAAATAAGTCTCCGGTCTGGGATAAAACCGGTCATATATTTAACACCACCGATACTGGCGGTCTCATTAAAACAACGGCAGGTAGGCTTGCGTTTAATGAAGAGCTGCCGCCTGAGATTCCTTTTATCAACTATGAGCTGAAGGATAAAGAGTTACGCGCGCTTATTGAGTACATTTTTAGTGAAAAAGGTCCGTGGATTACGGTGAAAATGCTGGATGCCATTAAAGCAACCGGCTACAAATACGCAACAGTATTTGGCGCTACCATAGGTATTGATGATATTGTTATTCCAAAAGAAAAAAGCGAAATGATAGAAAAGGCAAGCCGAGAAGTTGAAGCTATACAGAAACAGCAGCGTGCCGGTCATATTACGGCTGAGGAACGCTACAATAGGGTAACCGAAGTATGGGCAAAAACTAACGATGCCCTCACCGATATTTTAATGAAGACTCTTGAGGCCGACCGCAATGGTTTTAACTCGGTGTATATGATGGCAAATTCCGGTGCTCGCGGCAGCAAAACACAGATACGGCAGCTCGCCGGTATGCGCGGCCTTATGGCAAAACCTTCCGGCGATATTATTGAATTGCCTATCCGGTCAAACTTCAAAGAGGGACTTTCTGTTATTGAATTTTTTATTTCTACCAACGGCGCCCGGAAAGGCTTGACCGATACGGCGCTCAAAACCTCTGAGGCCGGTTACCTCACACGGCGGCTGGTAGATATTGCTCAGGATGTGGTAGTCAATGTTGATGACTGCGGTACTATCAATGGTATTTCTTATACAGCGCTTAAAGATGGTGAAGATATAGTCGAGTCGCTTTCGGACCGCATCGTAGGCCGTTATACTCTCGAACGGGTAAAACATCCTATTACCAGCGAATTGATCATAGATGTCAACGAAGAAATTACCGAAGATATTGCGGCGGAGATTGAAAATGCCGGCATAGAATCCGTCCGAATCCGAACCGTCTTAACCTGCGAGGCGCAGCATGGGGTCTGCCGTAAATGTTATGGGCGTAACCTTGCCAGCAATAGAACGGTTGATATAGGCGAGGCGGTTGGTACCATAGCGGCGCAGTCCATAGGTCAGCCGGGTACACAGCTTACTATGCGCACCTTTCATATCGGAGGCGCCGCTACTAAAGTAAGTGAAGAAAACCGAATCTTCTTCAAGTATCCTGTGTACATTCGTGATATTGCAGGCAGCCACGTGATTTTGGACAATGGACACAGACTTTTTACTCGCAAAGGTTTTTTCGTAGTAAATAAAATAATGAAAGAGCTGCATATTAAGGCGGATGATACGCTGCTTGTTGAAAACAACCGGCGGGTTTTCAAGAATGAAGTTATTCTGCGCCGTGAAGGAGAGGATATTCTCTCCTCGGAGAATGCCTTTATTATGCTGCGGGACAATGTAGTGTATCTTATCGGTCCGGATCAAAAGATTGAAATCCGCAACGGTTCTGAATTTCTAGCAGACATAGGCGATGTGGTAGCGGCTGAAAAAACTATTACTACCTTCGATCCGTTCTCGGATCCCATTATTGCTGAGACCTCAGGTATCATCAAATACGAAGATATTATCCCCGGTACCACAATAAATGAAGAAGTCGATGAAGAAACCGGCAATACAGAGAAACAGATTATCGAATTCCAACTGGAAAATAAACAGCCTCGTATCTTTATTACAGATGAAGCCGGCTCGGAACTTGCCTCTTACTTCCTACCCGGAGGAGCTTATATACAAGTTGATGAGGGCGAACAAGTACAAGCCGGACGCGTGATTGCCAAAATATTAAAAGAATCCGCTAAGGCTATGGATATTACTTCCGGCTTGCCGCGGGTAAGCGAGCTGTTTGAAGCACGTAAGCCCAAAAGCCCAGCCGTGTTGGCGCAAATATCCGGCACCGTGTACTTTAGAGGCATCATTAAAGGTAAGCGGATAGGCATTGTTAAAGACGCCTTCGGTAAAGAGTACAAGCATCTTATCCCTATGACTAAAAGGCTTTTGGTACGTGACGGCGATACCGTTGAAGCCGGTGAAGCTCTTTGCATGGGAGCGATGAATCCTCATGATGTCCTTCACATTATGGGAGAAGATCATCTGCAGCGTTACCTCATGGACGGTATTCAGCACGTGTACCGCCTTCAGGGCGTGTCCATCAACGACAAGCATATCGGTGTGATCATACGACAGATGATGCGGAAGGTTGAAGTTGTCGCGGTCGGCGATACAAAATTTATCTATGGACAGATGGTTGATAAGTACCAATTCCATGAAGAAAACGACCGGGTTATAACAGAAGGAGGACAGCCTGCAGTTGCACGCCCCCTCTTCCAAGGTATTACTAAGGCAAGTCTTAACATTGATTCTTTCCTGTCTGCCGCCTCATTCCAAGAGACAACACGGGTGCTCACCAATGCAGCCATAGCCAATTCCGTTGATTATCTACGCGGCCTTAAAGAAAATATCATCATTGGCCATCCTATTCCCGCTGGTACCGGTATGAAACGCTACCGGTCGGTTAAACTCTTCGATGAAAATCGTAACGATCTTGATCTGCAAATGCAGGCCATCCTTGAACAGCAGCGTGCTAAAGAAGTGGTTACTACAACTATTCCTGAAGAAGAGCCGTCCCTCGAAGAAACAGAAGAATAAAACCCGCTATCTTTCGCTAGTCTGCAAGCACCCACAGAAGTATTTTCAAGATTTAGGCATTATTATCAAAAACGGCGCAGGCATCATGCCTGCGCCGCTTCTAAAGTACGGCTGTGTTTTGTACACAGCTAATCACCCTTTGCACCTGTTCATCCGTCATTGCAGGCCAAAGCGGCAAAGAAATTTCCTGCCTGAAGTTCTTATAGCTTTCCGGAAAATCATCATCGCGCAAACCGTAGAGTTTTTGGTAATAGGGCATGGTATGGAGCGGAATAAAATGCACCGAAGCGCCGATGCCGCCATCTTTAAGAGCAGCAATAAAACCGTCCCGATCCAAAGCCTCATGTAATCGAAGCGGATACAAGTGCCGAGCATCGCCTGAAGCGGTCGGCGGAATAAGAAAACGCTCGTCATTAGCAAAAGCCGCATCGTAAAGAGCAGCTATCCTTTTGCGCCGCTCAAGCGTATACGCCACACGAGACAGTTGCACCCTCCCCAGTGCAGACAGAATATCCGGAATGTTGTACTTGTAGCCGGCATCAACCACTTGGTAGTACCACGAGGCTTTCGTATCCGTATACCGACTCCATACCGGCCTATCAATACCGTGCGAACGCATAATTGCAATGCGCTCGGCACACGCAGGATCGGCACATACGATCATGCCCCCCTCGCCGGTCGTAATAGGCTTGGTCGCATAAAACGAAAATACCCCTGCGTCCCCTTGAGTGCCTGCCGGCTTCCCTTGCGCACCGTACGCCACAAAGGCATGGGCCGCATCTTCCACAGTACGCATATTGTAGCGCCGGGCGATGGCGTTTATTGCTTCCATATCGCAGCATAAACCGCCGTAATGCACCGGGATTATCGCTTTGGGCGTGCCGCACGGACCAAATCCCCCCCGCCAACCGTAGGCGCTTTTTCCACGAGAAAGCCGGTCAATGCTTTCCTGCAGTTTCTCTATGTCCATGAGAAAAGTCCCCGGCGCACAGTCAACAAAAGCAATATCGGCTTGCAGATAACGGACAACTTCAGCAGTCGATGCAAAGGTATAAGAGGGGACAAGCACCAGATCGCCCTTACAAACACCGCACGCTTCCAAAGCAAGGTGCAGTCCTGAGGTAGCCGAATTGACCGCAAGCGTCTGTCTGGGCGGAACACCCAGCATAGATGCGAATTCTTGTTCAAAAGCAAGCGTTTCAGTTCCCGTTGTAAGCCAACCGGAACGCAAGACACGCAGCACAGCCTCTTCTTCTTCAGCGCCGATATAAGGAACGGCAAAAGGAATTGTTTCCATAGCGTAAGAATAGTGCATCTACTTCTCCTTTGTCGAGATCGGCAGGCCAGCCTATTTCTAAGCTTCGGCCGTTGTGTTAAAGCCTGTATTTATTACCGCTTTGTGTGGAAATACTATCTTTTTGCTTTATTGCGTATCTTCCTAACAGTCCAATAAAATACATACATAATACCTCCGCCTCAGGATACCATCTCTCCTAAGGCTGGGTAGTTGTGCTAGCTAAGCCTGTTATGCCGACGTAACTAAACCTGTTATGAATTATGATGCCGGCTGTGCCGTTAGTCTGAACTCGGAGTAAATGACTCTTGTGCTTTTTAATAAGGTGCTAGCATTCTTCGCCGAACTCTGGGTTACCACCAGCAGGCGGTAATCCGTGCCGGCGGCAAGAGCGGCGGGAACTATCGCTTTCAGGGTGCGCGGCTATCCCGCGCCGCCCGCCTCGCGGCGCTCCCCTAAGACGCGGCGTGCTGTTCCGCCTTCTCCGGCGTGTAGGTGAAGTATGCAAAATCAGCGCAGGCGGCATAATGGGCGGTATCGACACAGAACATACCGACAAACGCGCCGGTAAAGCCCTCGTGAAAGTACTCATCGGAGAGCACGGCGGCATCCAGCGCCGGGCGCAGGGAAACCCACGCCTTGCCGTCCGGCGAGTACCGGAAACGCCCGATGTGCTCCCGCACCGTGAGCCCCAGCCAGATACCCCCGCCGTTGTTCGCGTCCGTGTCTTCCGTCCGGGAATACGTTCCCCCATGCATGGAGTGAACGGAGAGAACCCGCCCCGCCTGCTCGTCATAGGAAAGCGCAAGAAGGTACTGATTGTTCTCATCGTAACGCCAACACAACCCGGCCAGCTCCTGAAAACTTTTCGGGGCGAATTCCAGATACGTTTCGACACTGAACGAGAAATCCGCCTGCCGCCGGGCCAGCAAGGTCTGTTGAAACCGGGAAACCGGCGACTGCCCGCCTCGCAGCCGCAAAAACCCGGCGCGGGCCGTAAGCGAATACCGTTCCGCATCCGCCGGCACGCGCAGCGTCTTGAAGTCCGCATCAAGCGCGTTCCCGTCAAACCGGTAGCGCCGCTCCCGCGAAGACGGCTCAGGCGGCGCCGCAAGCGGAACCGGCGGCTCAAAAGCAAGCGGCGGATAGTTGGGAACGCCGCAGTCCCACAACTCCTCGCCCTTCTGCCGCGTCCCCGGAGCGTATTTCAGGTAAGGCCAGTCGTCCCGCCACTCAAGCTCCGCAATGGCGGTTTCACGCCCCAAGACACAGTTTCGCGTCCCGGGCAGCGGCCTCCCGCAGAGAAACGCAAGATACGTGCACCCGTCGGGCGTATCGCACCAACTCGCGTGCCCCGCCTTTTGCAGAGGCCAGCCGGGCCAATTATAGGAAGTAAGCAGCGGATTTGCCGGATGGACGCGATACGGCCCCTCGACGGCGCGGGAACGGGCAAGCGTCGCCGCGTGCCCATACTGCGTCCCGCCCTCGGCAGTCAGCAGGTAATACCACCCGTTCCGCTTGTACAGATGCGGCCCCTCCACGAGCCCTTGCGCCGTGCCGGTAAAAATCTTGCGGACATCCCCCGCCAACCGCTTCTCGGCAGGCCGGTATTCCTGTAGCAGGATACCGGTAAACCGGCCGCCTTGCGTTTTGCGGTAGTCCCACTCCATATTGACCAGCCATTTCCTGCCGTCCTCATCATGAAAGAGCGAAGGATCAAAGCCCGAAGCGTTTAAGAAAACCGGCTCGGACCACGGGCCCTCTATCGAAGGCGCGGTAACGAGAAAGTTCGGCGCATCCTTCCACGGGCCGTCCGCCCAGCTTCGCACATTGGTATACACGAGGTAAAACAGCGCCCCGTCATAACTCAAGCACGGCGCCCAAATGCCGCCGGAAGCCGGATTCCCCGCCATGTCAAGCAGCGCCCTGTTGGCAAGCGGCGAAGGCAGCGGCTCCCAATGGGCAAGGTCTTTGGAACGATGAAGCTCGACCCCCGGATACCACTCAAACGTCGAATTGGCAAGGTAATACTCCCCGCCGGCCCGCACAATCGAAGGATCAGGGTGAAAGCCCGGCAGCACCGGATTAGAAACCAAACTCATACAGCACATCCTCGCGCTACTATAGGCCGCAGGCAGCCTTCTGTCAAGGGTCGTCCCTCTGTCCGGCACTCGCGCGGGCTAAGGCTTCGCAGGCTGTTCTAAAGGTTGTTGTATCAAGGATGGGTGTACGGCTTTTTGCAGGCCAGCCTGTTTCAAAGGTTGCTGTATCGGGAATGGAGGTACGGCTTTTTGCCTGCAAGCAGCCACAGGCTGTTTCAAAGGTTGTTGTATCAAGAACGGGTGTACGGCTTTTTGCAGGCCAGCCTGTTTCTAAGGTTTTTGTATCGGGAGCGGAGGTACGGCTTTTTGCCTGCAAGCAGCCACAGGCTGTTTCAAAGGTTGTTGTATCAAGGATGGGTGTACGGCTTTTTGCCTGCAAGGAGTATTTCTGATCAGAAATAAGCATTTCTAGAGCTCTCGGAATCATTTCTAGAGCTCTCGGAATCATTTCTAGAGCTCTCGGAATCATTTTTAGAGCTCTTGGAATCATTTCTAGAGCTCTTGGAATCATTTCTAGAGCTCTTGGAATCATTTCTAGAGCTCTTGGAATCATTTTTAGAGCTCTTGGAATCATTTTTAGAGCTCTTGGAATCATTTTTAGAGCTCTCGGAATCATTTTTAGAGCTCTCGGAATCATTTTTAGAGCTCTTGGAATCATTTTTAGAGCTCTCGGAATCATTTTTA
>JAITAM010000133.1 GCA_031284085.1 Spirochaetaceae bacterium | reverse complement strand
CGGAATCATTTCTAGACGTCCCGCAGGCCAGCCTGTTTCAAAGGTTGCTGTATCGGGAATGGAGGTACGGCTTTTTGCCTGATAGAAGCGGGAGCTCGGACAAAAAACAGGTCAGACCTCGCAACCTGTTTCAAAGGGGTATGGCTTTTTGCCTAAAAGAAGCGGGAGCTCGGATAAAAAACAGGTCAGACCTCGCAATCTGTTTCAAAGGGGTATGGCTTTTTGCCTGATAGAAGCAGGAACTCGGACAAAAAACAGGTCAGACCTCACAGCCTGTCTCAACAGCCACAGCCTGTTCCTAAGCTTCACTCTTGTATCGGGAATGGAGGTACGGCTTTTTGCCTAAAAGAAGCGGGAGCTCGGACAAAAAACAGGTCAGACCTCACAACCTGTATCAAGGATGTGTGGCTTTTTGCCTGATAGAAGCAGAAACTCGGACAAAAAACAGGTCAGACCTCGCAGCCTGTCTCAACAACCACAGCCTGTTCCTAAGCTTCACTCTTGTATCGGGAATGGAGGTACGGCTTTTTGCCCGCCAGCGGGTTTCTAAAGTTGTTGTATCAAGGAGGAGTGTACGGCTTTTTGCCTGATAGAAGCGGGAGCTCGGATAAAAAACAGGTCAGACCTTGCAATCTCTTTCAAGGATGGGTGTACGGCTTTTTGCCTGATAGAAGCAGGAACTCGGATAAAAAACAGGTCAGACCTCGCAATCTGTTTCAACAGCCACAGGCTGTTCCAACCCGATACTTGCCTAAATGCTGTACTTTACGCATACTCTCCGGTATGTTTATTCCTGAATTACTTGCGCCGGCAGGTTCGCCGCAAGCCCTCGATGCGGCTGTTGCCGAAGGGGCGGATGCTGTCTACCTTGGACTAAAAACCTTTAACGCCCGAATACGCAGCGCCAATTTTACTTATGCGCAGTGTGAAGCCGCCCTTAAAGCACTGCACCGCATGGGACGCAAGCTTTATATCACGGTCAACACCGTGTTTGAGCACCGTGAAGCCGATCAGGTTTACCAACTGCTCAAGTATCTTTCATCAATCGCCCCTGACGCCATCATCGTGCAGGACTTGGGAATACTCAAAATGGCGCACGATTATTTTCCCAATCTCAAAGTCCACGCATCGACACAGATGAATATAGCCTCATCACGCGCCGCAAACATCCTCTCAAAATACGGCGTCTCACGGGCAGTGCTTGCCAGAGAACTTTCCCTTGTTGAAATACAGAGTATTAGGTCAAGCGTTACCCTAGAGCTTGAATGTTTTGTTCACGGCGCTTTGTGCATGAGCGTTTCAGGCTTATGCCTTTTCTCAAGCTACCTCGGGGGAAAGTCCGCTAACCGCGGGCTATGCACACAGGCCTGCCGCCGTCTTTATCAACAAGAAACCATGTCCGGCTATTACTTCAGCCCTTTTGATCTGCAATTGCTCACGCATATAGCAGACCTTGCCGAAGGCGGCGTCAACGCTGTTAAGATCGAAGGCAGGATGAAAAGCGCCGAATACGTGGGCGCCGTTGTGCGCGCCTACCGGCTGGTACTCGATTCCCTTGACAAGGATGAGGAGGCGCGTGCCAAGGCGCTGCAAGCAGGGCTGGGAATACTTTGCAACGATTTCGCCCGCCCCAAAACAACGTATTACTTTGAGTCCGCACCCGGCCTCTGGCTCGATCCGGCACAAAACGGTGCAACCGGCATTCCTTTAGGCGCTTTATGCGCGATTCGAGAAGGGCAGGAGGGACGGCTAGGGCTGCTTGACGGAGTCGCTCTTACCGTGCATAAAGGCGATTCTATCAGGCTGCACAAAGCAGACGACTCCGTCCGACAGAGCCACAAGCTCAGCTATGCTGCCGCGGACAAGACAGATAAGGGAAAGTGGTGGGTGTCAATCCCGCAAGGTTTCAGCCGCGGGGATTATGTTTACCTTATTCAAACCAAAGCAGCAGGCAGGCGCTACGAGGCGGTTCTTCCTAAAAATCTGAGCGCCTACAAACGAACGCCGGGCATTGATAAAGCGCCTTTTATCACCTTATCAGCGCCGCCTAAACAGCCTCTTCTTGCGCACGGTCTTTATGCGGCGGTATCCAGTTTATCCGACCTTTACGTCCTTCAATCCATACGTCCTGAAAAAGTAATGCTTGCTTTGACTCAGGACACTGCACGGCTGCTCTGCGCGGATACCAAAAAGACTCTGCCCTTTAAGCCCGATGAGCTTATCCTCGTACTCGATCCGTACTTTCCTCAAGAGCAAGAGACCGTATTGGCGGAAATTATTCCGCTGCTGCTGGATGAAGGCTACAAGTATTTTGTACTGAACAATCTGGGACATTTTTCTTATTTCCGCGGCAAACCCGCGCTCCTTATAGCGGGACCGTATTTGTACACCTTTAACCGATTTTCTCTTTCTTTTGTACAGGAATTAGGCGCTGCCTACAGCATTACTCCTTTTGAGAATAACCGGCAGAATCTAGAGCGTACCGTTGAGCCGGCTTTTCGCTCTTCGATGTTCGTTACTGTATTTGCCCATCCGGCTTTGTTCCGTATTGGACACAACTTGGACTATGATTTTACCGATTTTGCCGATAGTTACGGCGAACAGTTCCAGCTTCTGCGCTCTGAAAGCACGCTTGTTCTTCCCAAAGAGCCTTTTTCTTTGGTAGATAAAATACCTTTCCTTAAAGAGAAAGGCTTCGGCAGATTCATTGTTGATTTTAGCGGACGGCCGGTAAAGAAAATCAGGTACAAAACTGTTATGAATGCTGCCCTGAAGGCTGCTGTGCTGCCGGACATAAGCCGTTTTAACTGGAAAGATGGATTCTATCGGGAAGAATTATAATTTCTTTCTGAACTTATCCGGCGGCAGTTTTCAGAGCCGCAATGCCGCCTCTTTATGCTATGCTTTTATACGGAGCGCTTCATGTATATTGATGAATTTATAGTTCAGTTGATTTTCACCGCCATTGTAATAGCGATAGTAGTAGTGTTGTGTTACGGAGTAGCGCAAATAAGTTATAAAACACGCCGCATAAATCCCCTTAAAAAATGGTACGGTAAACAGAAAAAACAGAAAAAAAAGTACGTCAGACGTTCCCGCTATATTCCAAGCTCGGTAAAACAAAAAGTATGGGAGCGGGACAGAGGGAAATGCGTTCAATGCGGCTCGCAGATCGATCTGGAGTACGATCATGACATTCCCTTCTCAAAGGGCGGCAGTAACAGCGTGGATAACGTACGGCTTTTGTGCCGCAAGTGCAACCGTTCCAAATCGGCTAAGATTCAATGAGGTCTTTCTTGTTTTGCCGGTAGTATTTTTGTATTTTTAACTAAAATGTCTACTACATCGAAAAGCCGCGCCGATGCGGCGGATAAACTGGGCGTCGAACCCGTCGGCAAACTCCTGTTGCGTTTTTCCCTCCCTGCTATTGTAGGTATGCTCGTCAACGCATTGTACAACATAGTTGATCGAATCTTTGTCGGACGCGGTGTAGATGAAGTTGCTTTAGGCGGATTGTCTCTTGTTCTGCCTCTGATGACTGTCTTTATGGCTTTTGCCATGCTTTTCGGTGTGGGCGCTGCCAATATGATTTCAATGCGACTCGGACAAGGACGCCGTGATGAGGCTGAAAACGCCCTTAACCACTGTTTTTGGCTTCTGCTTATCTGCGGCATTGTCATAACTATTGGCGGTTTTGTCTTTATGGACAGTCTTTTAGCTATACTGGGCGCTCAAGAGGGCAGCCAAGCCATAGTGTACAGCCGGCGTTACTTTAGCATTATTCTTTACGGCGCTTCTTTTTCTTTGATAGGTTTCGGCTTTTCACACTGCACCAGAGCGCAAGGCTTTCCTATGATAACTATGATCAGCATGTTCATAGGAGCCGGCCTTAACATGATTCTAGACCCGATCTTTATTTTTATACTTCATTGGGGCGTAGAAGGGGCTGCATGGGCGACCATTATTTCACAGTTTGTCTCCGCTCTGTGGATTTTATCCTTTAGTTTTAGTCCTAAAGCCGTGATCCGGCTGCGTCTAAAAAGTTTTAAATTCTCAGGCAAGATCACCTCTCAGATCATGATATTCGGTTCGGCGCAGTTCCTCTTGCAGTTTGTCATGTCAGGCGTGCAGCTGCTTAACAATATGAGCATGGGATGGTACGGCGCGGATGCTTTGGGTGTAGAAAACGGCGGGGACATAGCTCTTTCCGGTATGAACATAGCCGGTTCCGTTATTATGATGATTCTTATGCCTATCTTCGGCATCAATCAGGGTGCGCAGCCCATACTCGGCTATAACTACGGGGCAAAGCGTTTCGATCGGGTTCTCAAAGCTTACTTCATGGCAATAGGCGGCGCGACGGCTATTTGTATTGTCGGCTTTGCGATCACCCATCTTTTCCCTGTCGCCCTTGTGTATGCTTTTACTCCTGAAGGCAGCGAGGCTCTGCTGCACTTTGCCCCGTGGGCAATGCAGGTTATGACGCTCCTTCTGCCGCTTGCCGGCTTCCAAATCGTCTCCTCAAACGTTTTTGTCGTAACCGGCAGACCGAGAACCTCTATCATCTTGTCCATGCTGCGCCAGTGCATTGCGCTTATTCCGGCTATACTCATTCTGGGGCATTTTTTCGGATTATACGGTGTTATTGCAGCTACGCCGGTCGCAGACGGATTTTCATTTATTATAACCGCTCTTATGATTGCCTTTGAATTAAAAAAACTACGGCAAGGGTCTGTTGCGTATGCTAAAAGTTAAACAAAAACTAGGCTTCGGTATCTTTGATTTGGGCGGTAATATGCTCTTTACCGTTATGGGTTTTTGGTGCCTTAACTACCTTACCGATACTGTCGGCTTGAACGCAGCCCTTGCCGGAACCGCTTTGTTGATAAGTAAATTCTGGGATGCGGTAACGGATCCGGTTATGGGCTACCTATCCGATAGAACCCGCTCACGCTGGGGAAGGCGGCGCCCCTATCTGCTTTTCGGTGCTATCCCCGCGTTTTTAACCATGTGGCTTTTCTTTACCGCACCGGATTTTTCCTCTCCCGCTATGCTTTTTGTCTGGGCAACGCTTGTTTTAATGGCGCTTAACACAGCCAGCACCATAATCAATATCCCTTACTCCTCTTTGACTCCTGAATTGACGGACGATTACCACGAGCGGACCGTGCTTAACGGCTACCGGTTCGGTTGTGCGGTCTTCGGGACTATCATAGGAGCTGCCGCCGTGCAACCCATCGTGGGGCTTGCCGCCGATAAACGGGACGGCTTCTCCCTTTTAGGAATGATCTTAGGCGCAGTCATAGCAGCGACGACTCTGCTTTGCTTTGTTGGCACACGAGAAAAAAAAGACATAAAGATCCCCCATCAAGGGTTCTTTGCCTCTTACAAAGCGGTTTTCACTAACCGTCCTTTTCTGATTGTCTTATTTACCTATGCGATTCACCTTACGGCGCTTACCTTAGTGCAGGGTATTGTCGTGTACTACACTAAATATGTGTACGAAAGGGAGGAACTCACCACGCCGGCTTTAGTGATACTGCTTCTTGTCGCCATGGTTTTTATTCCTATTTCAGTCTTGGTCTCAAAAAGAATAGGGAAAAAGAACACCTACCAAATCTGTTTTATTCTTATTGCAAGCGCCTGTCTGGCGATTTTTGCACTTGGACATACTCTTGGCGTGCCGTTTTTTATGGCGGTTATGGTCTTTGCTGGTATCGGCGTTGGGTTTAGTTATGTTGCTCCCTTTGCTATGGTGCCTGATGCAATAGAATACGAAGCGCTTCAAAGCGGCGAACGTAAAGAGGGCGTCTACTATGGTATTTGGACTTTTATGTCAAAAGTGGGACAGTCGGTAGCGGTTTTTATTTCCGGTCTTGTTCTATCGTGGGGCGGTTATATAGCCGATGCGGTGCAAAGTTCCAAAGCGCTCTGGGCAATACGGCTTATTATAGGACCTTTACCCGCTTGTCTTTTTATCAGCGCTGCA
>JAITAM010000116.1 GCA_031284085.1 Spirochaetaceae bacterium | reverse complement strand
AACTCTATTGCAGTATGCAGTAAGAACTCAACAGAAATTTGCCTTTAATATTGGTTCGGGTGGAATCAGGATTTCCTGAAGGTGTGCGAGCACCTGTCCGGCGGTGATGACGCCGGGTTTCTGCCCGTTTTCTATTTTCTACCGGCAACACCGGGTTATACAACCATAAATTATACCGACAAACTTTGAATTTCTGCCCACTATGCTTGGCGTTGGGCTATTTTTTCTGCGTACTCTTTGGTGGTAGCCGACCTTCGGCTATCTTAGCTGCAATATAATCCGTATCGAAAAGCCATCTCTTCAGTAGCAGCACACGTTCAATATTTCGCTCCGAACCATAAACATTTTGGTCTCTTCACTAAAGGATTTTACTACAGGAATCTCCGGGCACTGTGCCTTATACGGGGAAATAACAAAGATGCAACCAATCCCTCCAAAATACGCCTCTGCTTCTTGTTTGCGTCCAGCGTTCTTTAACTCTTCCCGTTCTTTCTGAAATGCTGCTATTTGAGCATCCCTTTCTTGTAATTTTGCTTCTAACTCTTTCTACTTTTCCCAATTGTAGCTTCTAGCAAGGTTTGAAAGGTCTTTATAAGGCAGCGGGCGCATACACACAGGCCTGTTATGCGACGTACCGCCGTACCCCATTATTTATTTTTATATTCAAATATTTTAACCGTCATTTTATTCCCATTTTTAAATATATCATATCCTTTAATTCTTTGCCGTCTTCTATTATTTTATGATCATAATTTTTAACAAAAAAATCATTTATTGTATGTGAATATTCAAAACCATTTCTTTTGTAAAATCTTAATATTTTCTCATTTTCACCTGTTCCAACATATAATTCTTTGCATATATTTTTATAATGTTTCTTAATATATTTTATCATAATACTTGCATAACCGTTACCTTGATATTTTTGATATGTCGCTAAATTTTTTATTTCATACATATGTTCTTTTTCTTTAGTTACAACTGCCACGGTTTTTAAATCATCAGCATACAAAGCAAACAATTCTCCTTTTTCAAGATATTTGTATATCATATCTTCTTGTTCATCACCCAATAATAGTAAATCCATAAAATTTATTTTCTTATCATTTTCAATTATTTTAATTTCCATAATTTAGCATACCTCATTAAGTCTATAATACATTATTTTTCGATAATGTCAAGCCGTTTTTTTACAATATTATTATTTCATTTAGCGGCGAAGCCGCTTGACATAATTTTGAACCAATTTTAGGCGGTATGTCGCATAAACCTACATTATATACGCACTCTTTTGTATGTCCAACGGCAGAAGTTCCCGGCGTGTCGGCAGAAGTTCCCGATGTATCGGCAGAAGTTCCCGACATGTCGGCAAAACTTCCCAGCCACAGAGAAACTCTTTTCCCGGCAAGGAAAATTGACCTTAGCCGGCTAAACGTGTTACCATTCCTGAAACAAACAAGATGCTGCCATGCGGCTATGCGGCTAGAAAGAGGTTAATCATAAGCAATGACGTCTTTTCCGCTCCTGAGGCGGAATTCCTGTCCTTCGCCGCGGCCTTCAGCGCCGGGCTAGCAACCCACAGCAGCCGGAACGTTATTTGTCATCGGAGTACGGCTTTTTACCTGACAGCAGCTACAGGCTGTTCCTAAGCAGTCGCAGGCTGTTTCAGAGGTTGCTGTATCGGGAATGGAGGTACGGCTTTTTGCCTGATAGAAGTGGGAGCTCGGACAGAAAACAGGTCAGACCTCGCAGCCTGTTCCAAAATGGTACGGCTTTTTGCCTGATAGAAGCAGGAGCTCGGATAAAAAACAGGTCAGACCTCGGCTTTTTGCAGCCGCAGAAGGAGACGAGTAGCCTAAGCCTTCACAAAGAACGGCGGCGCAGCCATACTACGCTCCCGATTATGAGCAGAACAAGCGGCAGTACTCCGGCAAATACAATACTGATAACCATCACTTGATCCACCGTAGCGCCAAGTTCGCTTGCTCCAAGCGTTTTGTCTTCTATACGGATAAGCTGTTCCCGTCTACTCAAGGCTGAAAATATGTCCAAGAAATATGAGGCGTTAGCAAGGTTGGGGCTTGCTAGTATGCTCTGGTTCAGAGCAAGGGTAGAGCCGCAGGCCAAAAGGTTTGAGTGCAGCAGGCTGCTCTGCAGGCCGTTGCGCACAGACTGGCTCAACAATAAAACCGGCACGTGAGGCGACATATCCGCACCAGAGGGTCTCCAATCGCTGCCTGTATGCGCAGGCCGTATACCGGACTGTGCAGAAAAACGCAGTAGTTCCGAGACCGTCTTATACCCTGATGTCTCAAACAGCGCTCTCAAAGGTCTGGCATTAGGAATAACCATAGGCAGGTTTCTGTCTGTACTGGCTTTTGAGAATTCCTGTTCCGCATAATCCAAGATAGCTATATACACTGAATTGCTGAGAATACGCGAACTATCCTGTTCAAAAACAACGCCCTCATCGACTGTTATACCCCACTCGGCTAGGAAGGCTGCAAGATTAGGCAAATGGCTTTGTGATGCAGAGGCAAGGTAAAAAAGCGTTTTATTATCGCCGCCGGCAAGAAACCTATCGAGCTTGCGCAGTTCTTCTGTGCTTAAATCCCGTGCCGGCGCGGCAAGAATAGCAAAAGCCGTATCGCTTGCAATCTCAGAGGTTAAAAGATTCTGCAGCGCCACCTCGTAGTTATTCATGGCCAAAAGCTCAATAAAAGGACTGATGTCCTCTTCGTTATGTCCACTAAGAATGGATACGCGGAGGCGCTCATCACTTACCGTCATGAGAATGGTTCTGGTTATGCTTTGTTCGGCTTTGGAAGAAGCAATATATGAGCCGTAATACGAGCTGCGGATATTAAAGAGGTCCTCCGGCGTAAGGGAGCGGCTTCTCTCTTTTGTACTTACAAGAATATCATTCACGTGTAGTACCAAGCTGCTATACTGGGAAGCAAAATCCGGATTGCGCAGCAAATCAACGTAGCTAAGATGCACTCTGGGGGACAGCTGCGCATACTTACGAATAATTTCGTTAGCCTGATTAAAATACTCTGAGGGTGCGCTTGCTATAAAAGCCGCTTCGGTATTAAGAACAACAATATCAAGATCAGTATCAAGAGAAGAGAGGAATTGTTTTGTTTCAGGAGAGAGCTCAAAGACTTTATTCTCAGTAAGATCAATATTCCACGGGTACTTATTAAACACAGCTGTTACAAAGACGTTGGCTACTATAATCAGTACAACGGCTAGCACGCTAATCCCTGTGGAAACTACACCATACCGGAAAAAACTATTAGATGATGGTAGGTTCAAAGGGTTCTCCTCATAAAAAATCTTTGCCCTGCAAGACGCTATGACCATCGGCGCTTTTCAAGCACCCGTGTCGTTAAAAACAGAAACAATAGACAGACGCTGCTAAAGAAGAAAAGGTTTGCCGGCGCTAAAATCCCTTGGGTAATAGGAGTGTAGCGTTTGATAAAAGAAATGCCGCCTATAAGCACAGAAAGCCATGGAATGGGAATAAGGGAAGGCAGAGCATCCAGCAGAAAAAGCATGAGCATCAAAGCGAAGCTTGCTATAGCAGCTATTACCTGATTTTCAGTGAGCGATGAGATAAATTCACCAATCGCAATAAAGGCAAGCCCTAAAAGCGCTAGGGCAAGATAATTCCCCCAAATCAAAGCCCAGTTTACAGGCGCAAAGCTGTTGAGAACTAAAGCAAAGACGATCGTAATAGAAATGCCGGCTAGGTACACAAGAGATGCGGCGAGAAACTTTCCTGTAACAATAGCCCAAAGCTCTACCGGCGCGGTCAATAAAGCTTGATCTGTTCTGTGGCGGCGCTCCTCCGATAAAAGCCGCATGGTTAAAAGCGGCATCAGCACCATCACAATATTTATCATTACTTGAAATACCGGCGTCAAAATAGTGCTGTTATTGACCAATACACCGGTGAAAAGAAAATAGCCGGCAAAAAACCAAAAAGCCGCGAGGTACACATAGCCTATGGGCGAAGTGAAATACGCGGACAGTTCCCGTTTCATAAGTGCAAACATTCTTCGGCTCAACTCCCTGTAACAAGTTTCAAAAAAATATCTTCAAGCGATGTCTTTTGCTTTTCCATAGATAAAAGAGGCCAGTCGTTATGGGCTGAAAGGTAGAATATACTCAGGCGAATATCGGCGTGCTTTTCCGATTCAACCAGAAATTCATGCACGCACGGCTCTTTTTCCCCGCGGTCTTCCACTGTTTTTACCGCCGGCAGTGCGGCAAGCGCTGCCCGCACCGCTTGTACAGGCCCTGCAACCCGACATACGATACGATTATTATCACGTGTCAGATTCGCACTCGTATCATCTGCAATGAGGCTGCCGTTGTTGATCACAATGATACGTTCACAGGTTGACTGAATCTCCTCCAAGACATGGGAAGAGAAGATTATGGTGCTGTAAGAGGCTAATTGCTCTGTGATAAGCCTTCGTATATCGAGCCGCTGTTTTGGATCAAGCCCGACGGTGGGTTCATCCAAGATAAGCAGTGCAGGTCTTCCTAATATTGCCTGTGCAATGCCTACTCGCTGCTTGAAGCCTTTGGACAGATTATTGATAAGGCGGCCGGTTATATCGGCGATGCCGGTTTGCTCGCACACTTCAGCAATGTGCTTTTTTTTAGGGAGCTCGATTTTTTTGAGATCAAAGATGAATGAAAGGTAAGCCTTAACCGTCATGTCAAGGTATAAAGGCGGGTGTTCCGGCAAGTAGCCGATATTTTTTTTACAAGCCAAGGGTTCTTCTAAAATGTCCTTACCGTTTATCCGTACGGTGCCGGCTGAGGCTGAAATGTAGCCGGTAATAATATTCATGGTGGTAGATTTTCCTGCGCCGTTAGGGCCGAGGAAGCCAAGAATCTCCTGTTCCGCCACAGAAAAGCTAATAGCGTTGAGTGCTTTTTTGTTATTGTACACTTTTGACAGATTCTGTACCTCAACCATAATGAGACTTTACACGGTGGCATTGGAATAAACAAGAGGTAACAGCCGCAGGCTGCTTCAACAGCCACAGGCTGCTTCAAAGGCTGTTGTATCAGGAGTAGCGTACGGCTTTTTGCCTGATAGGAGCAACTAAAGGTCTGACCCTGTCCTGCCGGTCTAAAGCCTAGCGTGGAAGCTTTCCCAGAATTCCTTCGTTACCTCAGACACTATCAGAGTTATTCCATGAGAGCGATGATACGCTCCACTGTACTCCCACTCCTCTGCTTTCGCTACCAAGCCTGCTTTTACAGGGTTCTGCTCTATATACTCAAAGACTGCCCAGAAATCCTTCTCATCCTTAATCTCTCTACTCCAGAACCTGTCTCCCCAGAAGTGTCCTGTTGTGTTGTGTTCTTTATTCCATCGCACAGCAAAGACTTGCTTTATCCATTTCATTATCTGAGATAG
>JAITAM010000108.1 GCA_031284085.1 Spirochaetaceae bacterium | reverse complement strand
ATAAAATATTTTCATGCGTTTTAGCGTCTTTATGTCCTGAACTCCGCCTCATGCTTTGAAATTCCCTGATAAAACGGCAAGCCTCATGCATCCTGATACAAAATTATGCTGATATAGGTTGGATCACTACAGCTGATATGGGCCGTATCATTATGCTGATATGGCTCGGATCATTATGCTGATATGGGTCGGATCACTACGCTGATATGGGTCGTATCACTGATCAAATCCAGCCCATGTAATTGGAGGTCTGACCCCATTACGGTGGAAGCTCTCCACACTACGCGGTCAGTCCACCTGACACTACGGCTTCGGTCTGTCAGATCCTATGGCTTCGGTCTGCCAGATCCTATGGGGTTGGAGGTCTGACCCTTTGCAGGGCAGCAGACAAAGGCCTGCGGCTGGGTCTATAAAGCTACCTCTTGGAAAGGCTTGACCCGACGTAACACCTGATCTATACACCGGTATTCAGGCTGCAAAAAACCCGGATCGCTTTCGAGAATCGCAAAAGCATCGGCACGCGCCTGCTCCAAAAGAACCGAATCACGCACCGGATCAGCAATACTAAGTTTAAGATAACCGGATTGTTCCGTGCCTGCAATTTGACCAGGCCCGCGGAGCTTAAGATCCTCCTCGGCAATGACAAACCCGTCGTTGTTTTCCAACATAACTTTAAGCCGAGCCTTACCCTCTTCCGTCAACGAGTCCGAATACATCAGAAAACAGTACGATTGGGCGCTTCCCCGCCCAACCCGCCCACGGAGTTGGTGCAAAGCGGACAGCCCAAAACGCTCAGCGTGTTCTATAACCATACAAGAGGCGTTGGCAAGATCCACGCCGACTTCAACAACACTCGTCGCCACAAGAACGCGAACATCCCCGCGCAAAAACGCCTCCATAGTGAGCCGCTTCCTCTCCTCATCAAGCTTTGAGTGAATGAGAGCAGTCGAGTACTGCGCAAATACCTCTTCATCAAGACGGCGCGCCATTGAAACGGCATCTTTAAGATCGCTTTCTTCACCGTCTTCTATTAGCGGATACACAAAATACGCTTGACGGCCTGCCGCAAGCTCCGCGGCTACAAAGTCGTAAACTTTCGCTTCGTTGGATTGACGGGCAAGGTGGGTAATAACCGGTTTGCGCCCGGCCGGAAGCCCTTTAATCACAGACACATCAAGGTCGCCAAAGACCGTAAAGGCAAGGGTTCGGGGAATGGGCGTTGCACTCATCATCAACAAGTCGGGGTTATTGCCCTTATCCACGATGGACTGCCGCTGCAAAACACCAAAACGGTGCTGTTCGTCAACGACTACCATTCGCAAATCCCTATAAACAAGGTCCCTTGAAAAAAGCGCATGAGTGCCAATGACAATATCAACGCTACCGGCTGCAAGCTGTTCGAGCAACTGCGCACGCCCTTTGGATTTAACGCTGCCTGTGAGAAACGCCGGCCTCACCCCCAAAGGTTCTAAGAGCAATGCGGCGTTTTCTGCGTGTTGGCGGGCAAGCAATTCGGTCGGCGCTAGGAGAGCGGCTTGTCCGCCCTGCTCTATTGCCTTCAGCGCGGCCAGAAACGCCACCAAAGTTTTGCCCGAACCGACATCTCCTTGCAAAAGCCGCGCCATTGGGTATGGCGCATCCATGTCCCGATTTATTTCTGTAATAGCGCTGATCTGTCCTGGGGTAAGTTCAAAAGGGAGGCGCAATTTAAGGCGGTTTTGCAGGGGAGAGAGCGTTCCATCGGTGAGAGAGCCGGCATAACCTGCGCCTCTCCGCTCCAACGCCCGCCGCCCCACCATTATCTCAAGGTAAAACAGCTCTTCATAAATTAAGGTCTTTTGCGCCTTTTGTTGTTCCTGCACTGATGACGGAAAGTGTATTGCTTTAAGCGCCTGTGCTTTATGGAAGAGATCGTGGCGGTCAATGCTGTCGACCGGCACTTCATCTTCGATTGAGTCGGCGTAGCGTTCCAAAGCGCGTTTGATAAGCCGGCGTATGGTTGCCATAGCAATACCGGCGCTGAGCCTGTAGATCGGGAGTATCTTTCCAAAAAGGCCTTTGTCGCCGCCGTCTGAAAGCTCTTCAATATCAAAGTTTGTCGACTGAATATCGCCGTACTTGTAAAAAAACCTCCCCCAAACCCTATACACCTTGCCGACCAGCAGTACTTTTTCAAGAAAGGGACGGTTAAAGCACACAAGAACCCCTCGACTGCTTTCATCTTCAATATACACTTTAAGGGTTCGCATCGCTCCAAACCCGACCCAGTCATGGGCTATGACTTTTGCCACCGTACAAACGGTGGCATGGGCAAAATCGCTTAAAGGGACTTCATGGCTGCGATCTTCCCAATCACGAGGGTAATGGCGGAGCAAATCTTTTACGGTCGTTATACCCAGCCGGCTCAATGCGGCGCAGGTAACAGGCCCGGCGCCCTTAATCTGGTCAAGCCCGGCATTTATTTCGTGAAGAAACATGGCTCATAGCTTAGAGCGGTAAGCGTATCAGAAACTGGCTGAGAAGAAAGACAAGAATGTTTCCTAAAAGGAAGCCTGAGACCATAACAAGAATCGAAATAATAATGCCTGTGGTATACCGAACAATGCGTTTCTTGAATAAGAAGTGGTTTATCTGAAACAGTATTGGCTGGCTGATGCTGTCAATGACACGCCAAAAGGAACTGTAAATGTTGGCGTTGGCAAAGTAGGCGATAAGCCTGAGTATTAAAACAACGGCGCAAAAGCCAAGAACGAATGAAACAGCAGACCAGATGGCGGAGATAAGCGTGGCTATAATGATACCTAAGCGTACCGTGCCGTTACGCCCTAATGCGGAAAAAACATTGTTTGCAACGGAGAGGATTGCCATCGCTACTACCGGTGAAAAGTCAAAAGCGCCCAGTCTTAGGAATGAAAAACGCTGAAACCAGTTTAGGTAGGGGTCGGTAATATTGCATAAAATCTCAAGAGGGCGCCCGTACTGCATTCCGCTAAACCATGTCATAAGTACCCGAATAAGAATCAGAATTAAATAAAGACTTGTCAAGCCAGCTAATAAGTTCATAACTATGTTCATGTTCAAAAGATAGCATAAAAGAGTACTTTTGTCAAAGCTTCTGTGCTGGAACAGTCTTTTTTCAGGAAAAGCACTTATCTGAATAGTTCATTCTTTTCTTTATACCACAGAAGCAAATCCAAAGCATCAACCGGTATCTCCTCTTTGCCTGCAAAATGAATCATTGCCTGCTCTATGCTCCAATAAAGTCTTTTCGTCAAATTCTGAGGCACCGCCGCAATGACGGCGTAACCGGCTAATTGGCGCAGGATATGACGGTCTAAAATACAAATGCCCTCCCCATGTCCTGTATTGCGAAGAAAATGGGAAGCTTCTTTTAAGCCCCACCCTGAAACCTGCGCCGCAAGCTCATCACGCACGCATATCCTGCCGCCGCCCTGTATAATCTTGGCTATCTGCGCTTTTGTCTGTGGAAAGAACGTAGAGCGATTTTTTATGATGGAGGCGGCTTTATGGTTATGGAAGCGGACGCCGTTTGCTTGCAGCAAAGCGGCTATACGTTCCAGCTCTCCGTGTTCCAAAAGCCCGCTTTCTTTTAAGCGCGTAACCGCGGAAAATGCCTTGTGCGCATCGTTCTGCGGCGTACATATACAGAAGCACAGTTCGGCAAACAGATCGCTATCAGACCCTTCACGCCACAATGCACGAAACTCTTCCAGCCTGCTCTCAATATCCGGCTTTATCCTGTGGTATAGGTTCATTAAATCGCTCATATCCTCATTTTCCTATTCTTAGTCAATAGAACCGGCCTCGTATTTTGGGTGATAGAGTTCTTATCTTGATATCTGCGCCGAGAACTTAGAAAGAGGCCGCGCCTGTCAGACTTAAAGGGACAGCCGCCGTGTCAAACGGAAGCCCGCATTAGCCTTCTTTGTGATGTACATAGTTGCCTCCTCCATAAGTATAGGCAAAGGTAGGCTCAAGCTCGACTGCTTTATTGTAATCCGCTACCGCACGGTCATAATCACCCTTTTGGTAATACACAAAGCCGCGGTTGTAATACATAGAGGCATCGTTTGGATCAAGCTTGATTGATTCGTTCAAATCCGCTATCGCAAGGTCATACTTGCCTTTATGATCGAACGCATAGCCGCGTCCGCCATAAGCAGTGGCATTGTTTGGATTAAGCCTGATTACTTCGGTGAAATCCGCTATGGCACGGTCATACTTGCCTTTTTCGTTATACACATTGCCGCGATTGTAATACGCAACGGCAAAGGTTGGATCAAGAGCGATTGCTTGGGTGAAATCCGCTATCGCAAGATCATACTTACCTTTGTTATTATACGCATAGCCGCGTTCGTTATATGTTCCGATGTAGGTTGGGTCAAGCCTGATTGATTCGTTCAAATCCACTATGGCACGATCATAATTGCCTTTACTGTTATATACAGAGGCGCGCCCATCGTATGCTCTGGCATAGTTTGGATCAATCCTGAGTGCTTGAGTATAATCCGCTATCGCAAGGTCATAATCACCTTTTTTGTGATACGCAAGCCCGCGGTTGCTATAGGCAGTGGCATCGTTTGGATTAAGCTTCATCGCTTGGGTGTAGTCCGCTATGGCACGATCATACGCGCCTTTTTTGTGATACACATAGCCGCGTCCATTATAGGTAGTGGTATCGTTTGGATTAAGAGCGAGAGCTTGGGTGTAGTCCGCTATGGCACGGTCATGCTCGCCTTTTTTGTGATACGCAGACCCGCGCCCACTGTAGGCAATGGCATTGTTGGGATCAAGAGAGAGCGCCTTATCAAATTCCACTATCGCACAGTCATAATCGCCTTTCTGGTCGAACGCAGACCCGCGTCCGCAATACGCCTCGGCACCGTTTGGATCAAACTTTATCGCTTGGGCGTAATCCGCTATGGCACGATCATACTCGCCTTTTTTGTGATACGCAGACCCGCGTCCGCAATACGCTTCGCTATCATTTGGATCAAGAGCGAGTGCCTTATCGAAATCCGCTATCGCACGGTCATACTCACCTTTTTGGTAATACACATTGCCGCGTCCTTTATACCCTTCAGTATCGTTTGGCTCAAGCTTTATTGCTTTGGTGAAAGAAGCTGCCGCACGATCATAATCGCCTTTTTTTTGATATATATAGCCGCGTCCGCAATACGCTTCGCCATCGTTTGGATCAAGAGTGAGCGCTTTGGTACAATCCGTCATAGCATGAGCATAATCATCTTTTTCGTTATACGCTTCGGCAACGCTTGAATCAAGCTCGGCTGCTTTATTGTAATCCGCTATAGCTATAACCCAGTCATAATTACCCTTTTTTGTGGTACGCATTGCCGCGTCCTTTATTAATAGAAAAAAAACTTGGATCAAGCCTGAGCACATCATTCAAATCCGCTCTTGCACGAGTATAATTGCCTTTAAGCTCATAGGCATTGCAGCGTCCGCCGTAGGCGAGGGAACAGTTGGGATCAAGAGAGAGCGCTTGGGTAAAATCTTCTATCGCACGGTCAGGCTCACCTTTCTTGTTATATATAAAACCACGGCTGTAATACGCAAAGGCATTGTTCGGATCAAGAGTGAGCGCTTGGGTGAAATCCTCTATTGCACGGTCATACTTGCCTCTTCCGCAATACGCCATCCCGCGCCCTGTATACACAGTGGCATCGCCCGGGTCAAGAGCGAGCGCTTGGGTATAATCCGCTATCGCACGATCATACTTGCCTTTAAGGTAATAGGCAGCCCCGCGTCCTGTATACACAACGGCATTGTCCGGTTTAAGAGCGAGCGATTTATTGTAATCCGCTATCGCACGGTCATAATTACCTTTAAAGTAATAGACAGCCCCGCGTCCTGTATACACAACGGCATTGTCCGGTTTAAGAGCGACTGCTTTATTGTAATCCGCTATGGCATGGTCATAATCACCTTTTTTTTGATACGCAAGTCCGCGGTCGCTATACGCAGCGGCATCGTTTGGATTAAGTTTGAGCGCCTTACCGAATTCCGCTATTGCACGGTCATAATCACCTTTTTTTTGATACGCCATCCCGCGTCCTGTATACACAGCGGCATCGCCCGGATCAAGAGTGAGCGCTTCTGTGTAATCCGCTATGGCACGGTCATAATTACCTTTATGATTGGAGGCATAGCTGCGTCCGCTATAAGCCTTGGCAAAGCTCGGATCAAGAGCGAGTACCTTATCGAAATCCGCTATCGCGCAGTCATACTCACTTTTTTTGTTATACGCAAAGCCGCGGTTGTAATACATAGCCGCATCACATGGATCAAGAGCAATCGCTTGAGTGAAATCTTCTATCGCACGGTCATGCTCACCTTTTCCGTCATAGGCAAGCCCGCGGTTGTTATATGCAGAGGCATAGGTTGGATCAAGCTTGGTTGTTTTGGTGAAATCCGCTATCGCATGGTCGTAATCACTTTTTTGGTAATACACAGAGCCGCGTCCGCAGAACGCATCGGCATCGCTTGGATCAAGATCGATCGCTTGAGTGAAATCCGCTATCGCACGATCATAATTGCCTTTGTTATTATACGCGTTAGCACGTCCGAGATACACTTTGGCATAGTTTGGATCAAGAGTGAGCGCCTTATCAAATTCCGCTATCGCACAGTCATAATCACCTTTTTGGTAATACGCATTGCCGCGATTGTTATAGCCAAAGGCATTGTTGGGATCAAGCTTGATTGTTTCGGTGAAATCCGCTATCGCACAGTCGTAATCACCCTTTTTGTTATACACATAACCGCGTCCGCAGAACGCATCGGCGTAGCTCGGATCAAGAGCAATTGCCTTACAGAAATCCGCTATTGCACGGTCATACTTGTCTTTTTTGTAATACACATAGCCGCGTCCGCAGAACGCATCGGCGTCGTTTGGAGCAAACTTTATCGCTTGGGTGTAATCCGCTATCGCACGGTCATACTCGCCTTTTTCATCGAACGCATAGCCGCGTCCGCCATAGGCCTCGGCATAGTTCGGATCAAGAGCAAGTGCCTTATCGAATTCCGCTATGGCTTTGTCATACTCTTTATTGCCAAAATATGTCTCGCCGTGTTCAAAACAATCTACCGCGCCTGCCGCTCTATAGAGCGCCGCCTCCAGTATATCCACCGCCTCATTACAAAGCGCCGTGTCCAGTCCATGCTCGTCATGTACTTTTTGTGCGATTTTGGCTTTGCACGACACACGCTCGACGGCATCCTGCACGGCCTTGAGTGCGTTATACGCGCCTGCTTCGATACAGCGCCCAAATGTGGTTCGCAGCGGCTCCGGTTCGTCCTTAGCAAAGTCAGAAAAGAAGACTGCCAGCCGCTTTGAGTCGGCTAGTGTTCCTTCGCCGTAGTCGGCGATGATTTGTTTAACAATGGTAAGAAAATTAGTGTTCACAACATATCTCCTTTATAAGTGTTGTATTATAGCTTGTATGCCTTCAGATATCTAGCTTCTTGCGCATCTAGCCTGCTTTGCAGTTTATGCTTTGCTTGAAGCAAAGCTGGCGCGGGCAAAAACATCAGATAGCATCAGATAGCATAGTACATATATAATGGAGTTAATATGGCATTTTGCTTTAATGAATCATTCTTTTTTTTACTTTTTTTCACTTTTTTTGAAGTTCGGCCTATTCTCAACCACAGGTCTAAAAACAGGTCAGACCTCAAGCCCAAAAACAGGTCAAAAAGTGTTTAGAGCAGGCTGGCCTGTGCGGAAGGCATGAACTATCCGTACCGTGTCAACAGCGGCAGACACATCATGCACACGGATAATTTTTGCACCGGCCAAGAGAACGGCCGTGCCGGCGCTTACCGTACCGGCGAGCCTTTGTTCAACCGGACGACCGGTAATTTCACCAATAAAGGATTTACGTGAAAGCCCCATAAGAACCGGATACCCTATGCTTGACAATTCCGCCATAGCGCCGAGCAAGCTAAGGTTGTCTGCTGCCGTCTTACCAAAGCCAATGCCCGGATCAATAATGATCCTTTCAGCGGCTATACCGGCTCTGACGGCGGCGGATGCCGCATCTTGCAGGTACTTCACCACATCGCTTTTAATGTCTTTGTAAGAGGGCGCTTGCTGCATGGTGCGAGGAACACCCTGTTTGTGCATAAGAACAATGTAAGCGCCGCTTTGAGCGCAGACCTCCGCCATAGCAGGATCATCCTCCATTGAAGATATGTCGTTGATAATGTCCGCTCCCTGCTCCAATGCCATACGAGCAAGAGAGGCTTTGCGGGTATCAACCGATACCGCAGTAGAACAACGCCGCCTAAAACCGCTGATAACCGGAATGAGACGCTCTTGTTCCTCCTCAAGGCTTAAATATTCAGCGCCCGGACGCGTCGACTCGGCGCCGAAGTCAATAATATCCGCACCGTCTTTCACGGCTTGCAGCGCTTTTTCAACGGCTGCCTCGCCTTTTGCACGGCTCGGCGCATAAAACGAGTCGTCGTTACAGTTGATTATTGCCATTACCAAAGCCGGACCTGAAAAGTTCAATGTATGTATATTCATATTCCTAAAAAGTTAAAGTGGTGTGCTATTAAGCCCGATTTGCGGGGGTTTGGCCCCCGCATATTTAATGATTAGGGCTTTCCGGTCAATTCAAGAATTCCGTAGCCTGAAGTATCCTGAAAAGAGTTCCCGCTGAGATCATTCCAAACCGCCACGCTTTGGCGTATGCCTTGCTCCGATGCGTCGTTGATCTGGAGATCAAAGCCGATCTCTGCGCCGTTCTCCGGACTGCGGTGCTTAAACGGGATTTTTATTTCCACAGTATAAGAGGTCCCGGAACTCTTCACTGCTGAAACGAATCCGCTTCCTGCGGATTGAGGGTTAAAACTGCTCTCGTTAGTAAAATTAACTCGGTACTGGCCGTCGTCTTCTTGAAACGAAACGGTTTTATCATTACCTTCGTCCAAAAATACTTCCACCGAGTCCTGCTCGTAGGTGTTGGGACTTGCCTTGTTCAGAACCGTATCGGTAACGTTGACGAGGACATACAGATTTGCGTCGTCCCAAAGGACGCGGGCAGTTCCCGAAGCGCCTTGCCACGCCATAAGGTATTGGCTGATCGGTAGAACCGGCGCATTCTCCCAGATCGGATCGGCTGCACCATCCAGTTCAGGACTTCCAAAAAGGGCGGCGGAACGCAGCGTCTCTTTTGGACTAAGCTGCGGGTTCTGCGCGATGAAAGTTTCCGGATCAGAGACCGCATAGAACGCGGGCTTTGCCTGTAAGTTCTTATCAAAGAGAGTTGGGTTTGCCGAAGCGCGCCAGCTGCTTGCATCATCGAGTCCCCAGAAGGTTACCCGCGCTATGGATTGTGCATAGTCCTTAAACAAGGTAAAGAGAGAGCCATAGAGAGCGGCCTGCTGCAAAGACTCTGACGCTGAAAGCGCCGAGTCCGCACCCGCCTGAATATCAAGCTCGGTAATGCTTACCTCGACCCCGAGTGAAGCAAAGCGCTCAAGGGAAAGAGCCACTGTTTTCGGGTTTGTGTTTACCCGATAATGCCCCTGCATACCGATACCGTCAATAAGAGGTCGCCCTCCTACATCAGGATATTGCTCGTTCAGCTCCTTGACCATTGCATAAACCGCTTGGGCTTTGTTCTGGTTGTCCAAGTTATAATCGTTGTAGTAGAGCTTTGCATCAGGATCAGCTTCCCGCACCGCCTGAAAAAGGATGGAAATATACTCATCACCAACCGCCTTGTACCAAGGGGTTTGGCGCAAAGCGCCGCGCCAATCATCAGGGTTCTGCGGATTATCATTTATGGCCTCGTTAAGCACGTCCCATGATATGACTCGTCCCTTAAAATGCGCGGCCACAGTCTTGGCATGGGTTACAAGGTTTTCAAGAGCCTCCGCGCGGCTTATACCCTCGTAATTCATCCATTCGGGAGACTGCTGGTGCCAAGCTAAGGTGTGTCCATGAACCTGTATTCCTCGTGCTAAAAAACCGTTCACCAGCTCATCGGCATCGGCAAAGGTAAATTCTCCCTTGAGAGCCTGCAGAGAAGAGGGCTTCATGCCGTTTTCCGCCGTTATAACGTTGAAATGGCGGGATAATAAGTCGAAACGAACGCCCTCTAGGTCAGCGTTGGAGGCGATATTACCTATCAGGAAGGACGGCTCGTAGCGGGATTTGAGGGGAGGCAAGTCTTCAAGACTTATCAAAGGAGCTGCAAGCTCTGTAAGGCGCAGGTCGTCTATATAAAAAGAAGCCGTTGCATCGCTTGGGCTTTCGATATACAGCGTGATGTAGCCGCTTGAGAGGTTGGTATAGCGGTAAGTTCCCGTATACTGTACCCAGCCGTCTTGCACTGCGATTGCCTTTTTTGCCACCGAATGATAGGAGGCGCCGTCTCCTTGCCCTATTTGAGTAGAGAGCTGTAATTCCGTGCGTTCAGGACTGATAAGGCGCACCCAACAGCTTATCTCGTATTCCCTGCCTGAACTAAGGTAGGGCGCTGCGTTTATCGAAGGGCCGTGCCATGCTTTGCTGCGGTTTTCGACACGCAAGCTGAATGAGCCGGTGTAAGACAGCTCATCGGTTACGGTAAGCAGCTCCACGCCGCCGCGAGGCTCAAACAGGGTTGTTTCAGTCTCAAAGTCGATTTCGAGTACGAGACGCTTGCCTTCCGCTGCAGCATCTTCAGCACCTTTTTCTTCTACAAGCGCGGCGCCGCTGCTCTCGGGTACCTCTTCTACGGGAACGCCGCTGCTAACAGGCGCCTCTTCTGCGGGAACAACGCTAGTTTCAATAGGTGCTTTTTCTACAGGAACAGCGCCGTCATCCGTCCGGCAGCCGGCGGCTAACAAGAGAGCTGCTACAATACCGACTAACCTCATTGAAAAGCGTATTTGTTTTTTTCTAAATACGTACATGGTTATATAAACCTCCATAACACAAGATTTTTATAGTATAGCTTCTAATAAGATGTATATCAAGCACAAACACGGCAGGCCAGCCTCTTTCCCCGCCGGCGTGCTAGCGGCCTTCTCGGTTGAGAATACGGCTAGCACGCGTTTTGGCGCTGGTATCCAAGTCTCGTCTGAACACCCTAGTCTCCTGAGCCTGAAGTCCCTTTCGCCAGACCCAGAAGTCCTTTTCTCCTGAGCCTGGAGACTAAGTCTCCAGACCCAGAACACCCTAGCCTCAAAGCCTCTTTACCACTGCCTCCTTCAGAGCCTGAAGACCCTAGTCTCCAGACCCAAAACACCCTAGCCTCTGAGGGGTCAGACCTAGACTGCTTCTTGCAGGCAAAAAGCCGTACGCCTTTCCCAATACAACAACCTTTGAAACAGCCTGTGGCTGAGACCTCCGTTTCCCGAAGGGGTCAGACCTCCGTTCCCCGAAGGGGTCAGACCTCCGTTTCCTGAAGGGGTCAGACCTCCTTTCCCTGAAGGGGTCAGACCTCCGTTCCTGAAGGGTCAGACCTTCCTTTTCCTGAAGGGTCAGACCTTCCTTTCCCGAAGGGGTCAGACCTCCGTTCCTGAAGGGGTCAGACCTCCGTTCCTGAAGGGGTCAGACCTTCCTTTCCCAAAGGGTCAGACCTCCAAGCCCAAAGGGTCAGACCTCCAAGCCCAAAGGGTCAGACCTCCAAGCCCAAAGGGTCAGACCTCCAAGCCCAAAGGGTCAGACC
>JAITAM010000065.1 GCA_031284085.1 Spirochaetaceae bacterium | reverse complement strand
GAGTTTGACCGTCTTGTGGCGGAGATGATTAGCCAAGCCAAGGGCTTCGGCTATGATGAGTGTGTTGCTTGGGACCTTGAGCAAGCAAGGCGTCGAGCTGCGGCGGTTAGGCGGACTTTAGGTAATTAAGAGTATAAAAAACGAAGTTCAAGGCTGCGCCCAGTGCAGCCTTGAGCTTAAAATGCGCCGCATGACCCGCTGTACGTCTAATCCTGACCGGAACCTCCGGCCTCGCAATTGACTTACAGCGGGTCTTTAATTTATCAGGCCGTACCTGCTTGCAATGCACACCGGTTCTTTTACTTCCTGCCTTACCCCCACCGTATAAGACGTCTAGGCGCTAAGTTTCTCATTCTTATAGCGGCGCTAGCCTTAACAGCCGGCGCCGCTTATACCTTTGACTCTGAGGCGCAACTGCTCTCCGATTGATAGCAGTAATCTGAGAAGGAAAGGCTTTATCTATAAATAATGAGAGGCAGGGAATGGTGAACCGCTCCCTGCCTCTCACGCAGCCAACGACTGCTTCATACCATACTTAGCAAACGGCGCTTGCCCCATTACAGGCAAAAAGCCGTACACCTCTCCCGATACAAAACCTTAGGAACAGCCTGCGGCTGAGACCTCTAAGCCAGAAACAGGTCAGACCTCCGACCCCAAAATCAGGTCAGACCTTGCTCCTTGTAGGCAGAAAGCCGTACGCCTCTCTCGATACAACAACCTCTGAAACAGGCCGTGCCTGCTTTGAAACAGCCTACGGCTGAGACCTCTAAGCCAGAAACAGGTCAGACCTCCGACCCAAAATCAGGTCAGACCTTGCTTCTTGTAGGCAAAAAGCCGTACGCCTGTCCCGATACAAAAACCTTAGAAACAGCCTGCGGCTGCTTTGAAACAGGCTGTGCCTGTGCCTGTTGTGTATTCGTTGTTTTTTTGGTTATACTTTAGAGTATGAAACAGATCGCTCTCACCGGTATAAAATCAACCGGCATATTACATATTGGGAATTACTTCGGCGCTATAAAGCCGGCGCTCGAGCTGGCACGGCGCTACGATGCACGCTACTTTATCGCCGACTACCACGCCTTAAACACCGTAAAAGACCCCGCAGTTCTGTCGCATTGTATCCGTGAAATAGCGGCCGGCTGGCTTTCGGCAGGCCTTGATCCGGAACAGGTGATCTTCTATCGGCAGAGTTCCATTCCCGAGACTTTTGAGCTGACAACTATGCTCATGGCTTTTACTGCCAAAGGCCTTATGAACCGAGCGCACGCGTATAAATCTGCGGTACAAGAAAACCTTGATAAAAACGACCCTGACGCCGGTATCAATATGGGCTTGTTTACCTATCCCGTCCTGATGGCGGCCGACATCCTGCTTTTTGATGCCGATATTGTGCCTGTGGGCAAAGATCAGGCGCAGCATATTGAAATGACGGCGGATATTGCCAAAGCCGTTAATTTTAACTACCAAAAAGAGGTCCTCAAAATACCGCAGGCTTTCATTCAGGAACAAGTTGCCGTAGTGCCGGGGCTTGATGGGCGCAAAATGAGCAAAAGCTACAATAACAGCATACCGCTCTTTGCGCCGGAAAAAGAACTGCGCCGCCTTATCATGCGTATAGTAACCAATTCTCAGCCGGTTTCTGAGCCAAAGGACCCGCAAAGTTCTCTTATCTATCAGCTTTACCGGCTTTTTGCTGCGCAAGAAGAACAAGCCAGCCTTGCAGAACGCTACAGAGCGGGCGGCATGGGCTGGGGAGAGGCAAAGGAAGAGCTTTTTCGGGTAGCCAACCGAGAGTTATCACCACTGAGAGAACGTTTTGCAGCGCTTATGGCTGATCCGGCCGGATTGGATGCTATCCTTGCCCGCGGCGCGCAAAAGGCTAGACCAATCGCCGCGGCTACGGTTGCACGATTCCGCAAAGCGGCGGGCATTGATTAAGAGGATCGTATGAACTTGTTCTTATCCTCTTCCCTTATCACAAAGGAAGAGCTATACTGCTCATAATCCAAAGGAGAATACTGAAATTGAGAAAGGTTCTGTGTATTTATTTCGCTTTTTTTTGTATAGCCGCAGGCTATGCCCAAGTCAATGAAGAGGAAATCAGCAACGTACCGCCGGTTTCATTTCTAAACTATGACGGCCCGCCCGGCCGCATTGACACGCGGGCGCAGATCAGAGACATAGGGTATAGTCTTGGTATACTCATAAACCGTGGTGCGCGCACAGCAGGGGCGCGCAATCGTTATTTTGTTATTCATTCGGTTACCGAACCTGAAGGCGGCAAACTGGATGCCGATATTTTCGGGCTGGGCGCTGATGTCGGCGTTGATCATATACGCAATCTCCGCCTTATTATTCAAGGGTATCTTGAGGGCGCTTATAACTACAGCGCTGCGGATGCCGCCCTGCTTGCTTCATACATCACAACTTACAATGCGGTATACAGAAGCAACTGGAATTACTTTCTGTCCCGCTATAAAACGGCTGTGCTTAACAATCTTAGCGAGGAACAAGTCGGGCTTTCGATACGCTTTGATGAATGGCCCGGCCAAACCTTCATTGTTATTCCTCTACGCCCAATAGGGCCGGTTGATACCACTACTATCTCTGATGAAAACGTCGTTAATGAGCTGCGGCGCACGGAAGATATGGGTATTGAACAGCGCAAAGACATGGTTGATTTGAAAGAACGTGAAGTTGAACAGGCTGAGGAACAGGTGGAAGAGAAGCAAGAGGAAATCGAAACGGAAGAAGCGCAAATTCAGGAAGAGCATACAGAGATCACTGTGGAACGTGAAAAGATAGAACAGGAGCGCGAAGAGATTGTACCGGTCGAGAACCGTCCGCCTGATTTAGAAAAAGCAGAGCAGACGGCTGCAAAGCAAGAAGAGCTTGATCAGCGAGAAAAAGAACTGGACAAGAAAGAAGAAGAATTAGCGGATCGTAAAGCGTCGGTTGAAGAGAAGAAAGAAGAGGTAGAGCAGCTGCGGCAATTTGCCGAAGAGAAGTCTCAGGATGCGCAGAAGGATCGTCAAGAGATAGCGCAAGACCAGCAGACTTTGCCGATACCTCCGGTAACTAAGGTTTCAGGTATTCCGGGAGTGCTTTTATCCACACCATCCAATCCTTTAGGCTACATAGTAACGATAAACCCTGAAGACGGTAAGGAAACCAACCGCTCCACAGTTAATACGTTCAATGCAAGAACTTTCATTATGCACAACAAACGCCTTTTTGCTATGGCCGGTGCGGAGGGGCAAAGCGGTGCAGAAATCAGGATTGTCGAAGTTGACCCTGAAAGCTTAGAAGTAATCCATAAAAACGATGAAAATATTGCTCCTGAAAGTCTGCTTTGGTTCAACGAGAATAGTTTCTATGCCATTGTTTCATCCGGCAGCAAGTATTATTTAAGCCGGTTTGATGCGAACCTGAAGAAGCAGGCGCAATCTTCGGCTGCGGTGCATCCGTTCTCTACGGTAAATATTCAAGGGAACGTGCTTTTAATACAATCTTCTGACGACGACAGCATTATAATTTTGGATCGATACGATTTGACGGAGAAATAACAGCCGCAGGCTGTTTCAAAGCAGGCACGGCCTGTTTCTAAGGTTGTTGTATCGGGAATGGAGTACGGCCTTTTGCCTGAAAAAGGCAAAAGACTTTGCGCAGCTGCGATCCACCCCTCTCACACTACAAAACATTTTCGTTTAACTGCGCACAAAGTAGAGAATATCACCGTAAAAGGTAAAAAGCATAAGCCCTAAGATAAGTACGACACCAACTATTTGAAAGACGGCAATTATTCGCGGATGCAGCGGTTTTCGTTTTATGGCTTCAATAAGAAAAAGGACGATCATACCGCC
>JAITAM010000037.1 GCA_031284085.1 Spirochaetaceae bacterium | reverse complement strand
CCTAGCGCTTAAACCCCATGGGCGCCCATGTATCTGTGCCGATCAATTCATCTTGGCAAAAAGAGAGCAGTATATCAAACGAAGGGTTTGCACCGGAAATAACGCTGTCGACAATACGCTTGCGGCTAATATTTTCAATTTGCCCGCCTGAGAAATTATAACGACCGGCAAGTTGTATAGCTTCATTATCGCTCAAAGCTGGAATCATCGCTTGCCATATAGATTGGCGGATAGCTTTATTCGGCTTTTCAAATTCTATCTTGTAGAGAAAACGGCGTTCAAATGCCTTATCCATGTTTTTAGTTAAGTTACTCGTCGCTATTAAAATACCGTTTAACTTTTCGAATTCTTCCAAAATAATGTTCTGCATAGCATTTTCAGTCTGATCAACTGCCCGGTTTCCATCACTTAGCTCCTTACGCCGGCCGATAATTGCATCAGCTTCGTTAAACAGCAGAATCGGCGCGAGTTCCGTAGCTTCTACGCGGACTCTGTAGCGATCAAATATATCTTTTACTTGTTTTTCACTCTCTCCAAACCACATACTCTTTACTGATGATATATCAACCTGCATAATATCACGGCCGGTTTCACGGGCTATTTGAAAAACCGTTTCCGTTTTCCCGGTACCAGGCAGACCTGAAAAAAGACAGGCAAAACCGGTGCGCAGCCCGCTCTCAAGAAGTCGTTTTTGTACCGCAGCGAAATTATCTTTTTGCAAAAGATCAGTTAAATGCTTGATTTTTGTCGCTTCTTTTTCATTATAAAACATCTTCTTTACAAGAATAGTGTTGGACAAGAGCAGGTCTTTCTTGTTTCTGTTTTGCTGCTGATTGATATTCAGTTCCACTAAGAGATCATTTTTAGTTTTATCAGTCAACTTGAACGATTCACGGTCCACAAAGCCGTCATTATGAGCATTTTCAATAAAATCTTGCAGAATCAGTTCATGTGTGCCGTTCTCTAAAGCTCTTTTTATTTGCCGGAATACCGTTTTATGCTCAAAAATACTACCGATGTCATGGCAGTCTATGTTATCATCATCGTTATTAACAAATAAATGGCAAAAGTATAACAAGAGCATTTCGTCATTATCGCCCAGATGAAAGTTTTTTAGCTTTTGGCAAAAAAGCAGATGCGCGTTATTCTCAATCAGGCAATTTAATTCACTATGCAGTGCTTCAAAAGTCAATTCGCTCTCACTGCACTGCTCGAAAAAATTCTCTATTGCGGTAAAGAATTCATTGATAGAAATATTTTCATAATGTTCCGGTTCAGGTTTTTCATCTTTTCGTAACGCAGTAATGACGTACAGGGGAACACGGTATGAAGTACTCTTGAATTCCCGGCAGCAGCAGATAAATTTCCTCTTTTCCAGTTCATCCAATTCGTTCATATACTGAATAATGCGGATTTTACTGCATTTGATTGACTCGGATATATCATCAATGCTAATTGCTTGATCATCACAGCGGTTAAGAAAATGCGACAGAAGCAGCGCTTGTATCGGCGTTACAGAAAGCTTTTCAGTAACGACAGTTATATGCTGTGCCGCCCGCTCAAAAAAATCGTCCGACAGTCCTTTTTTTTCTGATAATTCAACGATTTTTTCAATGTGTCCCAATAAACTCAATTTATATGCTGTGCCGCTCTTTCCATCACTTTCCGGATCGAAAGCTGTTGATTTACGTGCCATTATAATTACCTCGCTACAATCTTTAGTATATCGTTTAGTCCAAGCCCTTCTTTGTTCTGTCGTGTTTGAAGATCTCTTATCGTGAAGGTTTCTGCGGACTCTGATGGTATCAGTACAAACCGGATCCCTTTCTTCTCTGCCGCAATGTACTGCTTTGTCAGCTTTGTACTATCAAAGAATACCTCGCAGGCAATACCCTGTTCTCGAAACTTAAGTGCAAGAGCTTGATAAGCGCCTGAGGACTCCACGTTCTCACAGGCTATTGCTAAGCGGGCATAGCCGTCTTGCGGCGCTTTAGAACCTAAAGCCTCAAGTGCGGCGATGAGTCTGTCAAGACCTATGGACGCTCCAACACCGGCTATACGTTCTTTTGAATACAAGCTCGCTAAATTGTCGTAACGCCCGCCTGAACAAATCGAACCTATGATCGGTAAATCGGTTAAGAAAGTCTCATACACAAGGCCGGTGTAATAATCTAAGCCTCGCATGATAGAAGGATCGAGTATATACGAATCGGCTATCCCGGCATCGGTCAAGAAGCGGTGAATCTGTAGCAACGTATCGGATTCTGCACAAACACCGCCTGAGAGATCGATCATGGCATGTACAATTTCCTTGAAACTTCCCTTTAATTCGATGAACCGAATGATTTTTTTTGCGTTAGAAGTGCCCACCAATTGTATAAGCTGGTCTAAAACGAGTTCCACGCCTATTTTTGCCCGTTTATCAACTAGACGTAAAATATCCACCACTTTTTCTGTAAGGGAAAGGCGCTCAAGGAAGCGGTTAAACATACCACGGTGGTTTATACGAATATCCAGTGGTTTTGATACTATGGTTTTTAGGACGTGGTGTATCACAAAAAGGATTTCAAAGTCGGCGGCAGGGCTGTCCGTACCGACAATATCAAAATCGCATTGGGTAAACTCTCGGTAACGCCCTCGTTGAGTATTTTCACCACGCCAAACTTTGGCAATATGGTAACGTTTGAACGGCAAGTCCAGCTCTGAAAGGTGTTCCGCTAAAAAACGGGCAAAAGGAACGGTCAAATCGAAGCGCAATGCGACATCACGGTTTCCGTGGTCGACAAAGCGGTAGATTTGTTTTTCAGTTTCGCCGCCGCTTTTACCCAGCAAGATTTCGGCGTATTCAAGAGCCGGCGTGTCTATCGGTACAAAGCCATAAAGACGGAACAGCGCCTCTATCCGTGCGATAAGATCGCGGCGGACTATCTCCGAATCGGGCAAAAAATCACGAAAACCTTTCAAAACCCGCGGTTCAATGATAGTTTCCATATCTGTTATAATTTACTATAAAGCCGGGAAAATTTCAAGCATTCAATAGCGGGAGATGCTCTTTGTAAGATCTGTCCCCTGTCCCACCTCTTGCAGACACGGCCTGTTTCAAGCTTCGGTGCTGGTATCCAAAGGCAGGGTACGACCCTTCGTCTACAAGGAGCAGCAAGGTCTGACCTGATTTTTGCGGTGGAAGCTCTCCACACTATGCGGTGGAAGCTCTCCACACTACGCGATGGAAGCTTTCCACATTATGGCTTCGGTCTGCCAGATCCTATGGCTTCGGTCTGCCAGATCCTATGGCTTCAAATGTCCGCAGAACGTTTGAAATAAGCTGGCCCGCAAAACTTGGAAAGAGCCTGCGGCTGGTATTCCATTCTTTCGTGGAATATGTTATGCTCCTTGTTACATGGAATTCACTGAACTATCTTTATACCCTGATCTTCAACGCGGTATTGGTGAAGCCGGCTATACGGTATGTACGCCGGTACAAGAACAAGTAATTAGTCTTGGAGTGAATGGTAACGATCTTTACGTTCAATCGCAGACCGGAACCGGAAAAACAGCCGCTTTTCTTGTCGTCATCTTTCAAAGACTCCTCTCCGATCCGCTCCTCTCCGGGAAAAAAGCTCTGATCATAGTGCCAACCCGTGAACTTGCAGTTCAAGTTGAGGAAGAGGCAAAACGACTCGCTTCCTATCTGCCTTACCGCACCGCCAGTTTCTACGGCGGCGTAGGCTATACAGAGCAGCGCCATCGCTTAAAAGAAGAAACGGCCATTATGGTTGGAACGCCCGGTCGAGTGCTTGACCTTAACCGCTCGGGCTTAATGAACCTGATGGACCTTGCCTTCTTGGTGCTTGATGAGGCTGATCGTATGTTTGATATGGGCTTTTACCCTGATCTGCGCCGCCTCCTTACGGTTGTGCCGCCGGCAGATAAGCGCCAGACCATGCTCTTTAGCGCCACATTAAGCGCCTTGGTGAAAAATCTTGCGTGGGAATACACTAAAGACCCAATCGAGATTACTATCGAGCCTGAAACGGTAACGGTACAGGATGTTGAGCAGCGCCTCTATCATGTTCACTCGAACGATAAATTGCGCCTTCTTTTGGGTATCCTGCAGCAGGAAAAGCCTGAAAACGCCCTTGTCTTCTGCAATACCAAGCGCCTTACCGAGATTATAGCCGGAGAACTCAGTTATAATGGTTACGCGGCCGACTTTATCAGCGGAGATTTGCCGCAGTCAAAACGCCTTACCATTATCGAGAATATCAAGGCAGGCAAGATACGCTACTTGGTTGCAACCGATGTGGCGGCGCGTGGGCTGGATATTGAAGGCTTGGAGTTGGTAATAAACTACGATCTGCCGGCCGAAGCTGCAAACTATGTTCACCGTATTGGACGAACCGCACGTGCAGGCAAGACCGGCAAGGCGATTTCTTTGGTTAGCGAGCAGGATGTTTACGGTCTGCCGGCTATTGAGCGCTTCATTGAAAAGAAAATCTCCGCTTCTGTAGCAGACGAGGCGATTTTTGTGCCTGAGGCTGCCGTACGCCGCCGTCCTTCTTCACGGCGAAGGCCGGAAAAGCAGCCGCCTGAAAAAGGGCGCAGGCGGGCGCGCAAAGAACCGGTGCAAAAGAAGCCGCAGCCGGAAGAGAAAAAAACCAGAGAGCGCTCTAGGCGTCCGAGAAAGGAACGAGAGAGAGGGCAGGGCAACGCGCCTGATCTATCCAAACTTTCTTTTGAAGAGCGCATGGCGTATTACCATCAGAAATACGCAAAAGATGCGGCTCCTCAAAAGGCTTCATCGCCAGAAACAAAAGCTAATAAGACAAGCCGTAGAACGCGCCGCACAACAGAGGCGGTGCATGAACCGGAGCCGCCGGCCGCACCAATTGCGCCGCAGCCGCAATCCGAGCTTGTAAAAGAGCTTGAGCCGGCAAAGAAAGGCGTTATTACTCGAATCCTTGAAAGATTCACGGCGAAGAAGAAATAGGAGAAGGAGCGGGCGCTTGTCTCTCGCTCCTTGTATGTCCACATACATTTCAAAAGGCGAATGGTACTAATGAATAAGTCTAATCTTATACACGCGGACTTGAACGATCCTCAAAAGCAGGCGGTAACGACTATAGAGGGGCCGCTTTTGATCATAGCAGGCGCAGGTTCAGGCAAGACGCGGGTCATCACTTATCGCATTGCCTTTATGCTGGAACACGGCATAAAGCAGTCTGCGATACTTGCGCTTACTTTTACCAATAAAGCGGCGCGGGAAATGGAGACTCGGGTAAAAGAACTCACGGGGAAAAAGCTGCAGAATCTAACCGTGAGTACCTTTCATGCTTTTGGCGTAAAGATACTGCGAAAAGAAATAGAGGCGCTTGGGTATACCGCCAATTTCTCGATTTATGATGAGACTGACCGCACGGAGCTTATAAAAGAGTGTCTTCGAGAATGCTCTCTGCCGGCTGAAAAAGCGGATTTGTACACCGTAGGACAGCTTTTCTCTCATGTCAAAGTAAACAAAGCGCCGTGGGACGCGGATATCCGGTATAAGAAAGTCTTTGAAATCTACCAGTCGAGCTTGCATTTGTACAACGCCCTTGATTTTGACGACCTGCTTGTGCTGCCGTTGGTGCTTTTTGAACAATTCCCTGAAGTCAAGAAAAAGTACCGTGAGCGTTACTGCTACATTATGATCGATGAGTTTCAGGATACAAGTCGGATTCAGTACCAGCTCATGCAGACCCTTGCCAGCCGGAATATTTGTGTGGTGGGCGACGATGATCAGTCGATTTATTCGTGGCGTGGTGCGAATTATGAAAACATTCTGCGGTTTGAACAGGATTTTCCCGGCACTCTTGAAATAAAGCTGGAACAGAATTACCGCTCAAGCACCGCGATTCTTGATGCGGCAAACGGAGTTATTGCGCATAACACCAACCGGAAAATAAAGACGCTCTGGTCAGGCAACGGTGAAGGGAAGCCCATTGAGCTGTTTTACCCGGAAGATGATAATGCGGAAGCTGAACTCATTGCCGACAAAATCAGGAGTATCAGACTCCACGAAAGGCGTACCTACGATGATTTTGGTGTTCTGCTGAGGACCAATTTCTTGAGCCGCCCCATTGAAGAAGCTTTTTTAGCCGCAAACATTCCTTATCGGGTCTCAGGCGGGCAGAGTTTTTTCGCCCGCAAGGAAATAAAGGACGTACTTTCGTACTTGCGCATTATTGCCAACCCGCGTGATGATGTAAACCTCTTGCGTATTGTCAATACCCCGCGGCGCGGTATTGGGAAAACTACGATAGCCGGTATCACGGAGGTGGCGCGGAAGAACCACTCGTCCTTATGGGATGCGCTTGAGCGCATACGCTATGCTCATGACAGTCTTTTTCAAGATGCCGGCAAGAAAGAAGTGTATGATTTTATGGCGCTTATTGAAGCGTTTCGGGAGACGATGATAGGCAAGCGGGGTTTGGCAGGACAGGTCAAGCAGCTTGTTGATGCCATAGATTATTGGGCGTACTTGGTTGGTGAACATCACAACGAGGAAAAGACTGCACGGCGCAAGTACGCTAACATTGAATACTTTGTTCAGATGATAGAGCTTTGGGAAAAGGATCCGGATACTGCTGAACCGACTCTTTTTGCCTATCTTAACCGGATTAGTTTGATTACCAATGACAGCCGTGATGATGAGTCAGGCAAGGGCAAGGTGAATATCTCTACTATTCATGCGGCTAAAGGGCTTGAGTTTCCGGTTGTATTCATTGCCGGCGCCGAGGATGGCATAATCCCGCACACAAGGAGTCTTGAAGAAGGGGATATTGAGGAAGAACGGCGGCTTTTTTACGTGGCAATTACGCGTGCGCAGGACAAGCTTTTTATTTCCAGTTGTCAGGCACGCCGACACCAACACCAAAGCGTAATCACTGTTGAGTCGCCGTTTTTGTCTGAAATTCCCTCGCATGTAATGGAGATTCATGATCCGAAGGAGACGGAGGCAGAGTCAGAGACGCCTGAAGAGACGGAAAGGAATGCCCAAGAGTATTTTGCAATGATGAAGAGCCGGTTCAAATAGCGCACAGCCGCAGACTGTTCTAGCTAGCTTTCGGCGCTGGTATCAAGAGCCGGAGTACAGAAACAACCTCAGGTCTTAGGTCTGACCTGATTCATTGGAGTACCTAAACTGAGTATAAAAACTTGGCAGGTCAGACCTCACAGTCTATAACTAAGGCTTCCCCAGGGTTCAAAGTGATCTTTCCGCCGAGGGCTGTCCCGGACGGCCTCATGTTCCCCAGCCATACAAGGCCGGATGAAGCCACGCCCGCTGCCTTCAAATCAACGGTTTTTGGAACATCCGCAAAATTGCC
>JAITAM010000239.1 GCA_031284085.1 Spirochaetaceae bacterium | reverse complement strand
AAACAGGCTGGCCTGCGGCTATGAATAGAGTTCCTGATAAACTTCAAAGTACGGACGAGGAGTCTCATTATCGGCGCCGCGCGCCAACACCGCAATCCGTTCAAGCACCAAGTCTTTGCTCTGAGCGAGACGGTATTCCTTTTCTTTCAATGCCGGCACAAGAAGCCCCGGCGCATACTTGAAACCCCATAAAAAAGCAGCAAGAGAATGTTTCTTTGCATTAAAAGGTATGGTAACAGCAGCCGCATCGGTTATCTTTAGACCCTGCGGCAAAGCCCGATTGAGGCGTTCGATAAAATCGCAGGCGCTAACCGCTTCCAGCATATCAATCAAGGCGATCTCTCCCCGCGCAATAATGCCAATGGCCAAAGGCGCAGCAATCTCTAAACGCGGCAAAGGGTTAAAGCCTTGTGAATACACTACCGCAAGCCCTGCACGGGTAAATGCGGAGGAGAAGATTTCCATAAGCGAAAGGTGGGAATGAAAGATTGCAGGACCAGTCTTAGAAAAAGAAAATACCACTCTGTTTGTCGCACCGCCGCGCACAGTTTGTTTTTCTTCTATTATAAGAGGCATTTCAGAGGGCGCCGCCGGCTCTTTATCCACAGTGTTGACCGAGACCGAGCGCTCCTCGCTGCATACACCGCAGTAGTGCGGGCAGGGCTTTGCGCAAAGAGCCGTTAGTTCCCCTGCCGCCGACTTGCCGCACTCGTCCTGCAAATACTCTAGGCTTGTGCCGGACTCAATGCAGCGCCACGGAGACCTCTTTCCAGCTAAAACTTCCTTTATTAGCACTGAGTGGCGGTCTAGTAAGGCCCGCCATATATCGATCCGACACTGTTCCGTCCATGCGTCAAGCCGGCAGCCGGCACGGTAAGCCTCTTCAATCAGAACACAAACGCGCTCGTCCCCGCGGCTTATTATTCCTTCAAGCGTTGAAAAGAACGGGTCTTGCACGCTTACTTTGTGGCCTGTAGGACGCAAGTGGGAGCGGATGTATAAGAGTTTGTTCCGAGCGCTTTCTTCGTCAAGCTGAACGGCGTCTTGGTAGGGCGTGTGCGGTTTGGGGACAAAAGTTCCCACGTTTATCGTGAAGTGCATCCGAGTCCTGCGCGCAATGTCATGGATAAAGTCGACTATCTTTACTTCCTCGTCTTCCGTGTAAAGCGGCAGGCCTATCATAAAGTAGAACTTTGCCCCATGCCAGCCGTTTTTCCGTGCTTCCTGCAGGATAGCAATGACCGAATCGCGGGAGACTTCCTTGTTAAGCGCAAATTGGTCTCTCTTATCCGGTGTTTCTATGGCAAAGCTAAGCCCGCTCCGGCGCAATGCCGCAATCTTTTCTAAGACCGGTAATGAAAAACTCGATACGCGCAGCGAGGGCAACTGAAAGGAAACATGGTACGGTGAGAAGCTGCGGTTAAGGTCGTCAACCAAAGCGTCAAGGTGGGCATAATCTCCGCTTGATAATGATGAAAGGCTGATTTCTCGATACCCGCCATAGCGGACAAACTGCGCTACTTCTTCTTTGATAATATCCGCAGGCTTTTGCCTCATGGGTCGATACCAGATACCGGCATGGCAGAACCGGCACCCATTAGGGCAGCCGCGCATAATTTCAACTGCACCGTGATGCTGCACAACCTTCATGTTCGGTATGGGAAAAACGGCTGCCGAAGGCGCTCGGCTGTCAAAGTGTCTATCAAAGTTACGCCTAGCCGATGCTTTTCCCGCTGTCCATACCGAAGGATGGGCTATTATACGCTCTAAAAGGTCGGCTCTGCCTGCCCCTTGCTGCCGCAAGTCGAGCAGTTCGCGGGTAAGATCAAAGAAGGCCCCTTCAGCTTCGCCTATCCAGAATGCGTCTATAAAACGGCTGAAGGGCAGGGGGTTTGACACGCACGGCCCGCCGGCCAAGACGATGGGATGCCGCTCATCACGATCGCAGGTATGAAGAGGAATACCCGCGCACTCAAGGATGCACAAGACATTGGTAATGCCCAATTCATACCCGATGGTGAAGAGCAAAAGATCAAGGTCGCAGAGGGCAATGCCGGTATCCAGTCCATAGAGCGGAACGCCGGTTCTTTTGAGCAAAGCTTCAAAGTCCGGCGCCGGCGCACACGCCCTATCGCAGGAGACATTTTCTAGCTGGTTAAGGCGGTTGTAGAGAATCTTGAGCGCCTGATTGCTCAGGGCAATTTCGTATAAATCGGGAAACACTATGGCCGTTTGCAAGGGCGCTTCCGGCTTTGCAAGGCGCCCGTATTCGCCGCCGACATAGCGCGCCGGTTTTTCCACGTCTAGGAGCAGCCGTCCAAACGCTTGCACCGGATCAATAAAACGTATCTTGGAGTTCAGTACCGTGCCTCCGCTTCTTAGACCGGCAAAGTCTTAACAGGGACACCGAGCTTCTCCGATGCCTGCAATGCCTGACTCTGTCCGGCTATGATCACCGGAAACAAAGGCCCTTTGTAGCTGCCGATGCGGTTTGCGGCGGCGCTCAAAGCCTGAGCATCAAGAGAGAGGATATGGCTCAGCCGCCTTGCCCTGTGGTGATGCTCAATGCCGCACAGAAGGCGCAAGAGTTCTGCAAAAGCTTTTTCAGCAGCGGTGTGCGGACGGGTTTCTTGAGAGTACGTGCCGATAATGGCTTTCTCAAGATCGTCCCCATCCAAAACCGGCATACTGTGCATGACCTCGACAAAGCTATCCAGCGAGCGGGAGGGAAGCGGATCGCGGTATGTTATAAAAGAAAAGGCCCCTTCAAGGCTGTCGCTCAAGGCAAACGCACCGTATGCGCCGCCTTTCATGCGAATAGCTTCCCATAAGGCACCGGTAGAAAGGTAATGGGCAATAACCATCTCGGCGGCTTGCTCTTGAGAGGCGTAAGGAACAGCCGGCAGCGAGGAAGCTGCAAAGCCAACCTGCAAGGAAGGAGAGCAAAAAACCTCAGGCGCAGGCGGCGCATTAAAAGAAAGAGCCGGGTTGCGTGGGCGCGGCGCGCCAAACCGAGCAAAACCTTCAAGCGCTTTGAACATGGCGGTTAATGCGGCATCCGATCCGGTGATGGCGGCAAGCATACCGGATGAACTGACGATCCTATCACGGATGCGGCGGAGCCTGCTGCTGATCTCTTCTATCTCCATAGATGCGACACGGTGGATGAATTCGATTTGGCTTATACCTTTCCACAGTTCTTCGACTTTAGTCGAACGGCTGAAAGCCATGCTCGAGCGCATTCTTGCATAGACCGATCCCATGTAGGCAAAGCCTGATGCAGCGTCGCTTTTCATTTCAATAACAAGATCGCGTAAGTGCCTGAGATCGGAAAAGTCCGCCTCGACAATGGAACGAAGAGCCAGCTCTGCGGATGCTTCAATCTTTTCGTCCAGAGCTTTAAGCCTGAAGATAATCCAATCACGGCCTGCAATATCAATGATGCCTGACGGGAAGGCAAGGGTATGCGCCATGCCCGGTACGCAAGAGCCTGAATGAAGCATCGCGCTGAAATCCCCTACCGTTTGTGCGAAAAGACTCGCAACCTCTCCGTAATCTACACCCGCAAATCCGGATGCGGTTGCCGCATGGGCAAAGATGCTCAGCCATGGGTAATCGTCCGCATCGAGTGTATCAACCGGAAATGCAAAGTCCATGTAGCTAATCCCATTGGTCCACATATTGCAACTGAGAACCGGAATACCGGCAAGATCGTGGAAACTGCGGGGAATCTGCTCCAGTTCAGGCGATAAATCCGTGCGCTTTAGGTGCGGTATACGGGCAAGAACCTCAGGGCTGTCTTTTGCGCTTTGAAAGGCTTCTAAAGCAGCTCCTTTTTCTACCAAAGCCCGCTTCTGCGCCTCCGTCCACGAGGCTTCTATCTCTTTCATGCGCGCAGCCTCTTGCGCTTCCTTCCTTTCAAGATAGCCGGTATCCGGTTTTACAATAATCAATGCCCTGTGCATACTGTCAAGCAAGCGTGCCTTTATAAGATTTTCAAAGTAGCGCTTATCCGCAGCAAGCCGCTCTTTAAGTTCATTCAATACCGGCGTAAAGACCAAGGTATCCCACGGCTTACGGCCGTGAAGCCAGCCTCTAAGGGAACGGCGCAGCCATACCAAAGCATAAGGCCCGCTGCCGGCACGTTTAATCTCACGGTTAGAAAACTCAAGCGACAGGAGCGCCGCCTCTATTTCTTTCGGCGCAATACCCTCATCAACAAGACGGCGCAGCTCCCCTAAAATCAAATGCTCTACCGGCTCTGCCTCTCCTGCAACTCCTTTCAAGCCTACGGTAAAGATTAACTGGCGCAGCTCGCTTTCTACTCCTGAAACCGGCGAAATATCCTCTCCCAAGCCGGACTCAATGAGCGGGCGCATCAAAGGAGACCCGTCATGCCCCAAAAGAATCTCCACCAAAACATCAAAGGAGAAAGCTTCCAAAGGATTCACAGCGTCCCCTACCAGCCACGAAAGCAATACAGAGGACTTCTGCTCAGCAGACGCCGGCGCCGAGACCTGCACGGTGCGCGTCTTTGTCCACGGCGTTTGTAAAGGAATTGGAGCGGCCTGCCTACCGGCCGGCACAGTTTGTAATACCCGTTCGCTTAAAAAGCAAAGCTGCTTTTCTGTTGGGATATTGCCGGCAAGAAAAACACGGCAGTTTGCCGGCGCATAGCGGCTCTGGTGAAAGAGCTTAAAAGCTTCCCACGTCAAATCCACAATATGCTCCGGATCGCCTCCCGACTCGAAGGCATAAGGAGTATCCGGCACCACAGAATAAAAGGCGGCCTCAGCTACAAAGGTATCAAAAGAAGAGTAGGCGCCTTTCATCTCGTTGTACACGACCCCTGTGTGGGAAAGCTTGCCGTTGTTGTATTCGAGCCTATGGCCTTCTTGCATAAAGGTCCACTCGGACAACAAAGGGCGGAAAACCGCATCGCCGTAAACGGCCATAATGTTAAAGTAGTCTGCTTCATTCGTCGAGCTGGATGGGTAGACTGTTTTATCAGGGTATGTCCAAGCGTTGAGATAGGTTTGCAGGCTTCCCTGTCCTAAAATCAAGAAAGTATCTTTAAGCGGGTATTGTTCCGAGCCGCATAAAACCGAATGTTCTACAATATGGGCGGCGCCGGTTGAATCCTCAGGCGTAGTAGCAAAAGCATACGCGAAGAGATTTTCACTATCATCGTTATATAGATGGAAAACCTCCAAGCCTGTTTTCTGGTGGCGCGCCCAAATACCGACTGCTTTTAACTCATCTAAGGCAACGGTATCAATAATTTCAAACCCACTATCGAGGATTTGTCCTTTATTTAAGTGCATATAGTCTCCTTACCGGCTTGAGTATATGTTCTCTCAGCTAAAAATGCAACAGCCGCAGGCTGTTTCAAAGGTTTTTGTATCGGTAGCAGAGTACGGCTTTTTGCCTGCAAGCAGCCTGCGGCTGTGGTCTTGCAGAGTTATTGGTTTGAGTATAAAATTTAAATAATATGACTACAGTGCAGGAAAATGCGGTTTATAAGTTTCTTGAAAATACTACTATCCCTTTTACGGTGGAAGATATTGTTGCTCATATTCGTAAATTGGGATTCCAGCGCCCGAGCTCTCTTATATCAGAAATCAGTTCGCTCCTAACAACTCAAAAAATTGCCTTTAACTTTGGTATGAAAAAATGGGTTTCACGGAGAGGTTGCTTTGAATCAGCCTCCTTCGTTATTAAACCGACAAAGTCAGAGCTGTTGAACGGTATCCTGATCCCAGGACACCGCTGCCTCCCCTTTGCCAATCCATTCCTTTTTCCTCACAACTATACCTTTTATTGGAAAGGCAAAGCCATTCATTCTACCAGTATAGAGGGAAATCCGGAGGAATTTTATCCGTATTACAACCTCTTTGGAGAGGAATATGCTCCGCAATATGTCGCTAAGGATAATCCTGAAAATGAACTGGCATTTAGCACCGATTTTTATGAAGACCCCTCGCAAGTCTCTATCAAAGTCTCTGATATGCGTACTGTTTACCGGGAGACTTCATTTGTGCCGGGCGACTATTTTATTGTTAAAACACTGGATTGGAAAAAAGGCAGCTTTGAGTTGGCGCAGCTTCGTGCCGGGGAATGGACGCAAAAAGACCTCCATCCATGGGTGGAAGCGGCTGAGGCCGGCTTCGAGCGCTCTTTTGAGATGCTGGGTGCAGGCGCTTCTACAGAGGAACAGGTTACCTTTGCCTACTGGTATGGCGGAGAGCGTATGCGGACTATTCCTGCCTATCCATTGGAAGAGTTCCTTTATGAGAAGACCAGCCGCATAGAGACGGTTCCTTATGGTATAGAAACCCGTTTTTGGTATGCAGGCAAGGAAATTCCGGATCAGGTTGCCATAAGCAGCAGTGAAATACCGGAGCGTGATATTATAGAAGATATACTTTACCGGAACAACATTCCTATTTCTCGGTTTGTCGTGCAGTCTTATATGCGTGATGCTTTTTTTCGACGGGACAGTGATATAATGCGGCTTATTGTGCGCATCATTCCGCCGTCTATTGGTATGGCTGAAAATGATATGGAAATCTTTGCGATATACCTTATGGAGATGTACCATGACTTAGTACAGATTTATTCGCCTTTTCTTGACTACAAGATGGGACCTGTCCGCCAGCGGCTTGGAGAATTACACACAGCAGTTATTGATTTAACCGCCCGTTTGCGCAAGAACGAGCTTGATGCGTCCCGGCTCCCTAAACACACGTTTATTATCCTTTCACAAATACAAGAACACGCGGCCGGCTCTCTTGAAGACTTGGATACCGATGAATCAGTGGGCGAGGCGGAGCTGACTGCCATAGATAATGCTTTAGATAGTATGCTTGAAACCTATGAGGATATGAAGAATTTGATTGAGGAATACATTGATAGTTTCAGGCGCGGCAACCTGTCATTGGTGCGTACTAAAGGGGACAACGTAGAATATCTGCAAATTTTACAGTTGAGCATAGGGGGCACTGAGATTTGGCGGCGGATAAAGGTACCTATGTATTACCAGCTTATGGATGTACACAGCAGTATTCAAAAATGTTTTAACTGGAACAATCTATACCCCTATCGGTTTATCCTCCCGGCTCATAGAGAAAATGTTCTTAATCCAAACCTGACTATGGAAGAGATCAATGCACAAAAAATAGGAGAATTGTCGTACGAATACGGAAACGTTTGGACGGTACAGATAATACTCTTTTGCCGTATTGAAGCTGAAGGTGAAAACACGCTACAGTGTACAGCCGGCGCCGATGCGCCGCCGCCTGACCGCATAGAAGGGCCGGTACATTTTCGCCGGCTTGTAGCGGCTTTGAGCAACGGAACAAAGGAAGAACGGCAAGCGGCGCTCATGGAACTAGGGGCTGACTTTAATCCGAAGCGGTTTGATATAGAATTCTGCAACCAAAATTTGAGAGGACAAGTATGACTGATTTAATTAAACGCGGCGGTCTTTGGTATGACATTGTTGGGGCTAATCCAACAGAATTGCTCGGTACTTTAGTAAATACCATTACCGTGCCTGACTCAATAGACCGGCAGATACTCCTGCAGGCTATTCTCGAACGTGAAGCCCTCATGCCGACCGCTATGGGCTATGGTATAGCGCTGCCGCACCCGCGCTCTCCTTTATTAAAGGACCCGCAAGAGCAATTTGTAAGCATAATCTTTCCGCGGCAGCCTATTGATTGGAAGGCGCTTGATGGTATCGGCGTGGATATTGTTGTACTCATTGTGTCGGCGTCGGCAAAACAGCATCTAAAAACCTTATCGAGGGTAAATTTTCTTTGCCAACACGAGTCGTTCCGCACTCTATTACATAGCAGGCCGACGCAAGAGAGCCTCATTGATGCAATTCATGCTATTGAGGAAACATGGCGGGACTAAGAAGATGGAAGTGGCGGATCTTGCAAAAAAGACAAGATACGCTCCCAGCACTGTGTATAAGTATGCGGCTATTCTAGGAATTTCCTATCTAGGTATAGGGCAAAGGAAAATCTATATCAGGCAGGAAGCAGATATAGAGAGGTTTCGTACGGCTATTATTGCGGCTGGCGGCAACTGGGACAGGCGCGGGGAAGCCAAAGAGAGATTGAAAAAACTAGAAAGAGAGAGCGCGAATGAAACTGCCATCGAGATATGTGATGACCTCAAAAGACCTAGACAGCCTTTTAGGTGTGTCGAAACCTACAGCTCAGAACCGGGCTGCGCTTAACGGGGTTAAATATGGATGCAATTCCAAGAGAGGCCATTCACACTCACAGTATATGTGGACTAAAGAGGATGTAGAACGATTCGGGAAGCGTCCGCACCCCAGCAAGCGTGCTAATACCGATGAGTATAACGGGTAAAGCACTAAATTACCTACCTGCTCTAGCAATTTGAAGTCGGAGAACTACGTTATGAATAATTGGTTTGTACTCTTGTGCATTGCAGCCTTTGCTTTATGTGTGTCTGCTGTCTCAGCATTATCAAGAGAAGCGGCAGCGAGTACACACACAGAACAAAAGATGCACTTAGATACAACAGTACAAAAAGCAGAGCCTGCAAATAATGCTTTTATACAAGCTGGCAGCCGCTACGCACTGGTAATAGGGAACGATACATATCCGGTAAAGCCGCTCAATAACCCGCTCAATGATGCAAATGATACAAAGGCCGTGCTTGAGAAACTCGGTTTTCACGTTGATATAGTGCGGAACAGCGATCTTTCTTTGATGCTTGAGGCGGTAAGCCGGCTTGGGGAAAACTTACGTCAATCGGCGGACTCAGTAGGCTTTTTTTACTATTCCGGACATGGTATTCAGGCAGAGGGTAAACAGTACCTCATACCGGCAAAAGTGCTTCTTACAAATGAATCACAGCTTCAAGAGGCAGCGCTGCCGGTAGATCGTGTCTTAGATGAGCTGCAAGGCGCCGGCAATATGCTTGTTATTGCGGTCTTCGATACAGGCAGAGCTGATCCTTTTAGCGATCAGTTAAATGATACTGCCGACACAGACGTACTCCTTTCACAGCCGCCGCACAGTATTGTTATATATGCAACCGGTGCTGGCAAGGACGCCTCTGATGGAAAGGGGCGTAATGGGCTTTTTACCGAAGCATTGCTTCAGCATCTGCAAGAGCCCGGTTTAGAATTAAAGGACGTGTTTAATCGGACCGTAAGAGCCGTAAAACAGATGAGTAAAAACCGGCAAATACCGATGATGTATGCACAGTTCTCTGCGCCTGTGTATTTAGCTGGAAGGTCTATGGCGGATGAACAGTTAAACTATCTATCTCAAGACATTGTTTCTGTGTTACCGGTTCTTGATACCAATCAAATACAAGCAGCTCTTATCTATCCGGAACATGCTCGCAACGCCAATGTTCATGGCTCGGTTGTACTAGAGCTTTTTATCGACTCAAGCGGCGCTGTCCGTCAGATCAATGTTTTACAAGAGGAGCCGCTCGGATGGGGTTTTGCAGATGCGGCGGTTGCAGCTTTTAGCGAATTGCATACTAATAAGCCGGCAGAGATAGACGGTGTGCGTGTCGCCATCCGTTACCGGTATCCGGTGCATTTTACTCTTCGTTAGCGCACTATCTTTGCCGGATAAATGCTCCGAGTCTCTCTTTCAACTAAATCGGTGCTGCACAGAACAAACGCTCTTCCTTCAATTCTTAGACTGAGAATCGCTTTACTTATTTACCTCTCTCTTTACTTTTTTTGAGAAAATTACTAATATAAATAAATAATAAGTGAATAAAAGGAAATATTATGCCTGAACCAGTAAAACGTGATCCAGAAGCGCCCCAGCTTTTGGAACTTATCGTAAAAGACAATATGGGGAATGAATGGGGGAAGTTAAGCGTACCGGCCAAAGAGTTCTCAACCGGATCGGTGGGCTTCTATGTTTCGGAAAAAATCGCCAACCCAAAAAATGGCGAGCGCTACCAGTGCAGTTTAAGTTTTACCCTTATCGGGTCCAAACCTAAAGCCTGATATGTATCGTGGTGTATAGCGGAAGACGTTTTCTCAGGAGGCTGCTGTAATGGGCTTGATTTCTACGATAACAGATATTTATGACCGAATCTGCCGGAATGAGTACAAAAACGAAGCAGCAGTTTCCACAGGTATTGTTCAGCGTTTATTAACTTGTCTTCACTGGAATATTTATGATACTACTACGGTATATCCGGAGTTTCCTTTGGAAGGACAAAGAGTTGACTATGCCCTCTGTCATCCGGCAAACGAACCGCGGGTAATCATTGAAGTTAAGGCTATTGGGAAGCTGCCTGCAACCGATGATCAACTCCTCAGCTATGTATATAAGGCGGGAGTCCCCATTGCCGTGCTTACCGATGGACGGCAATGGCATTTTTATTATCCTTCAGGCGCCGGTACTATTGATAAACGGATTTTTTGTCGGATAGATTTGTTGAATGATAATCCAACTGAAATCAAAAAACGGCTGGAGCGGTATTTGTGCTACGATCAAGTCCAGTGCGGTAAAGCTGCTCAATCCGCCGAAACGGATTACCGGATCATGAAGTACCGCAAGGCTCTTGAACAGGATCTTCCCCATATATGGGAAAAGCTCATCACTGAAAAAGATAAAGCTTTGTACACTGTTCTTGCAGAAAGACTAAACGCAGCCTATGGGTATTACCCGGAAGCCAATGACGTGTTTGCCTTTCTCAATAAGAAAACTGTCGGATCAGAGGAGCCGGCTCCTAAGCCGGCAGCCGATGATTCTACCGATACGCTCTACGGGTATTGTTTTGCTCCGCACTCATTCGTACCGGCACATGATGGGCGTGAGGTGTGGCGCAAGGTGCTTGAAGAACTTTCTAAGCGGGACAGTGCATTTTTTGATAAATTTGCTCCTCAAGCAAAAGGGGTAAAGATTAACTACCTTGCAACAAAGCAGCAGGATCTTAATCCGGACCGTCCGGATTTGGTGCAAAAACATTCGTGCCAACTATCCGGCGGCTGGTGGCTGTATCTCTGTCTGAATTATAGCCAGATAGAGCATCTTCTGCAAAAAGCTGCTGAAATCGCCGGATTACAGTTCGGTAAGGATCTGTGGATTAAACTAGGGGATAAGCCATAACTAATGGCTTTAGGCTATAAAACCATCTTGACTCGTCAAGCCGGCAACTAAAATACTATGCCTATTTCTAATTAAAACGCTCCCTCAGATAAAAAAAGACTGTTTTTCAAAGGAATTTCTTATGAACAAACATACTCGTATTACTTGTATCCTCGGCATCTGCGCTTTTGCTATCGTTGTAGTGCCAACCGTGCTTATTACACTGGGCATAATCGACGCCTATATTGCTCAGATTATCACGATCAGCGGCGTTAATGCTCTGCTTGCCATCAGTGTAAACACTATAACCGGTATTACAGG
>JAITAM010000151.1 GCA_031284085.1 Spirochaetaceae bacterium | reverse complement strand
AAAACCTCCCATATAAAAAAGAATATAAATAATTTTAGCCTGTATTTTTTTAATGTCAAGAAATTTATTACAGCAGGCCAGCCTGTTTTTAAGTTTTCATTGTTGTATCCAAAGCGGAGGAGGACTCTTCGTCTGGCAGCCGCAGCCTGAGGTCTGACCCCTTAAGCCGAGGCCTGACCCCTTAAGCCGAGGTCTGACCCCTTAAGTCGAGGTCTGACCCCTTAAGTCGAGGTCTGACCCCTTAAGTCGAGGTCTGACCCCTTAAGTCAGGTCTGACCCCTTAAGTCGAGGTCTGACCCCTTCAGTAGTCGAGGTCTGACCCCTTCAGTCGAGGTCTGACCCCTCAGCCGCAGGCTGCTTCACCCCTGATACGACCTATATCAGACTCCTGATACGACCTATATCAGACTCCTGAACTAGCCTATATCAGACTCCTGAACTAACCTATTTCAACCTGCTGAACCAGCCTATTTCAACCTGCTGAACTAACCTATTTCAACTTGCTGAACCAGCCTATTTCAACCTGCTGGACCAGCCTATTTCAACCTGCTGAACTAACCTATTTCAACTTGCTGAACCAGCCTATTTCAACCTGCTGAACTAACCTATTTCAACCTGCTGAAACAGCCTATTTCAACCTGCTGAAACAGCCTATTTCAACTTGCTGAACTAGCCTATTTCAACCTGCTGAACTAACCTATTTCAACCTGCTGAAACAGCCTATTTCGACCTGCTGAAACAGCCTATTTCAACCTGCTGAACTAACCTATTTCAACCTGCTGAACTAACCTATTTCAACCTGCTGAACTAACCTATTTCAACTTGCTGAACTAGCCTATTTCAGACTCTTGATACGACCTATTTCAGACTCCTGATACGGCCTATTTCAGACTCCTGATACGGCCTATTTCAGACTCTTGATACGGCCTATATCAACATGTTGAACCTGCCTGTGCCTATAGCTTCTATAAATATAGATGAAGAGCCGTACACCGCTCCCACCCAGCCAACCAGCCTGTTTCTAAACAGCGAGCGATAAAAATCATCTTCCGCAAGAGTTCCTTACCCATAGGCAAAAGCTGCCGACATGAAGTCAAACGTGAGGAGCGGCGACGCGGTGCATATATCTTATAGACTGGAGGGTATTGGGCTGCGAGAAACTAGTTTACCGGAGAATACTGAAGAACAGCGGAATGCAAGTATGCACAGAGCCTTTGCGAAACGGCCTGCGGCCGGAGGGAAATTTATTTTATCGAGTTTGTAGATATATAATCAAAAACATCTCGACAGAATTATGAAATCAGGTTATAGTTAATTAACTTTTAATTATCTTCATCCTTAAAGGAGACACATTATGTCCGAGGTTGTATCTATTGTATTAGGCGGCGGAAAGGGAACACGGTTGATTCCCCTCACACAGAAAAGAGCAAAGCCGGCTGTTCCTTTTGGAGGGAAGTTTCGTTTGGTGGATATTCCTATATCTAACTGTATCAATGCTAGTTTGCGTCAAATATATATCCTGACGCAATTCAATTCAGCAAGCCTTCATCTGCATATTTCAAAAACCTATTCGTTTGATATTTTTTCTAAAGGCTTTGTTGAAATTCTTGCCGCAGAACAGACTTTTGAACATTCTAGCTGGTATGAAGGTACAGCCGATGCAGTGCGTAAAAATTTTATCCATTTCCATACGCATCATCCCTCGTATTATTTGATTTTATCCGGCGATCAACTGTATCGTATGGATTTGCTCGATTTTTTAGCCAGACATAAAGCGTCTGGTGCGGCTATCTCTGTAGCGTGTACCACAGTAGACCGGCAAAATGCCAGCCAGCTAGGTATTCTCAAGGCGGATAAGAACGGCACGATCATTGATTTTCTAGAAAAGCCCGGTCCTACTAAAGATATTTCCGATTATAAGGCGCCGGGTACTACCAACAGTTACCTTGCATCTATGGGTATTTATATCTTTAATGCTGCAGCAATGGAAAGCTCTCTTGATAACGAACTGAAAGATTTCGGTAAAGAGATTATTCCCCAAGCCATTAACCGGCTCAAAGTTAATGCCTACCGGTTCAACGGTTATTGGGAGGATATTGGAACTATCAAGAATTTTTACGAGGCTAATCTTGAGCTTACGACCGTTCGTCCCCGCTTTGATATTTACGATGAAAAAAGCCCGATTTATACCCATATGCGCAATTTGCCTCCCTCAAAAATGAACTTTAGTAATATGAGCCAAGCATTAGCGGCTGAAGGGTGCATCATTACCAATGCTTCAATCAGTAGTTCCATAATCGGGGTGCGTACTATTATTGAAAATGGTGCGAGTTTGAATGGAGTTGTGTGCATGGGCGCCGACTACTATGAAAGCGAGGTGCAAAAGAGCGAGAAGAATGAAAAACGTATTCCCATTATTGGTATTGGCAAAGGCTCGATCATCAAAGGCGCTATTATCGACAAAAATGCTTGTATAGGTGAAAGCTGCCGCATCGGCGTGGATGATATTCTCCGTCCTGATGGTGATTATGGGGCATATCATATCGTTGATGGAGTCATTGTTATTGTTAAAGATGCCATTATCTATCCGGGTACAACAATATAGCAGTAATTGCTACAAGGCTGCCTTATCCCAAGCCTTTAGGCTTGGGAGGTGCAAGGGCATAAATGGATATAAAAAACGATTGACGATGGGCTTTACTAACTGAACAGCAATTTAATTGCCTGTTTAATGTTTGTTACAGCCCCTAACACGGCCTCATCTTCAGAGGCCGGTCCTATAAAACTTTCAAAACCGAGACTTTTTGCCGCCTTTATCCGTCCGGAAAGACGACGCACCGGACGGACTTCTCCTGCAAGGGAGAGTTCGCCGGTTATGGCGGTGCGCGCCGGTAGAGAAATACCGGTACGAGCAGAGTATAAGCAGGCAGCAAGAGCAAGATCCACTCCGACTTCACTTATGCGTATGCCTCCGGCTACATTGATGTACAGATCGTGATCTGAAAGCCGTATACCAAGGTGCTTTTCCAATGTCGCCGCAATCCGTGATACTTTTGCATTATCAATACGGTCTGAAAAGACTCGGCTTACCGTACCCTTAGCCGGCACAGTAAGCGCCTGTAGTTCAACAAGAAGCGAACGCGTTCCTTCAAGCACCGCCGCAGTTGCTACACCCGGCGGTAATTCGCCTTCCCGGCTTACCAAAAAGAGCAAAGACGGATCTTCGACAATGGATAAGCCTTTTTCACCCATAGTAAAGATACCGATCTCATCTACACTCCCAAACCGGTTTTTTGCTGCACGTAAAAACCGGCTATCCGCATCATTCTGTTCAAAGTACAGCACCGTATCCACCATGTGCTCCAGCGTCTTTGGACCGGAGATGACCCCTTCTTTGGTAACATGGGCAACTAAGAAAAGAGCTGCATCATGCTCTTTTACCCAAGAAATCAGTTCCCAAGAGCAGTACTTCATTTGGTTGATGGTTCCCGGCACAAGCCCAAGGTCATCACTATGCAAAGTTTGCACAGAATCCACCACGACTATGATCGGCTTGACCGCTTCAAGAATACTATTGATGTCCGGCAGCCGTCCGCTACAGCATATCTCAATATGACTGCCGTCAATACCGAGCCGGTCTGCACGCATACGCACTTGCCCCGCAGACTCCTCGCCGGAAATGTAGAGAATGCGCCCTTTAGTAAGAGCTGAAGATGCAGCTTGGAGGAGCAGTGTTGATTTACCTATACCCGGCTCCCCGCCGACTAAAACGGCAGAACGTTTCATAATGCCGCCGCCAAGCACCCGATCCAGTTCAGGTATGCCGCTTGGAATACGAGTGCCTTCCTGCGGATCCACAGAAGATAAGGGTAAGGACTGGATGAGAGAATTTTGCGGTACTGTCTGTGTTGTAGAAACGGCGGTTTGTAGCAGTGTATTCCACTGTCCACATTCAGGGCATCGCCCCAGCCACTTCGACTCTTCATGCCCGCACTCTGAGCATCGATAAACAGTGATCTTTTGTTTTTTTGCCATATAGGCCAGCCTGTTCTAAAATTTCGGTATTGTATCCAAAACGGCGCACGACTCTCCGTCTGAAAGAAGCGGCCTGAGGTCTGCCCTCCCTTGATGAATGGAGGGCGAGGGACTTTCAGGCCAAAGCGTAAACACTCCTCTTATGTGCAGTGCGAATTTTCAATAAACTCATTTTGAATATATTATAAGATCAACATCGCTTACAAAAATAATGGGTATCGGTATTTCCACAAGATATTCATCATATAAATCAAGGAAATTGATACTGGTCTCTCCTTCGTATGTTTTTATACTTACTTTTTCAATATTTGCTATACATTTTTTGTTTATTAAAAGCCTGTATTTACCAGTAGCCAACAAAGCTGCCGCCATAGCGTTATCATCTGTAGAGCCTGAATTTCCTCCAAGACAATCAATATGTATAATTATATTTTTGCCATTATATCTTGGGATAAAGCCTGTATTACTACGATTGATTTGATTAACCAAACTTCTATCTCGATAATCAATATTCATATTGATTAGATACCCTATATCCATTACATCATTTATTTTATTTATTGTTGCATTAAATTGATTGTACTCTTTAATGTCAACAGTACTACTTTCGTCAAATAGCTTTTCATAGTCAATATTATCATCTGATACACCATTTGCCATTGCAAAAATGGTTTTTGAAGCTGTAACCTTTATTGAATTACGGTCTACTCCGCTTGCATCCCTTGTCAAGTGTTGAAAGATATCTATACAACTCGACAAAACCAAACAAAAAACACAAGTTACTAAAAGAAAAGTCTTTTTCCACATAATTGTTCCTCTTTCGCGTGCGATAGTCTCGTTATCGCACGCGACGGCGTCCTTGAACCCGACCTCTGCGCCTGCTTCTTTCAGGCCGACATCAGCCTTTCAAGAGCGCCACTGCAGAACTTGATCCGATACGCTCGCAACCCGCTTCTAAAAAAGCTTCCATAACTTCACGAGTTTTAATGCCGCCTGCGGCCTTTATCTTAATACCGCAAGCGAGGTGTTTCTTAAACAAGGCAATGTCTGAAAGCACCGCGCCGGCAGAACCAAAGCCGGTTGAAGTCTTGATATAGTCCGCACCGGCATCGCCGACAATAGCGCATACTTGTATTTTCTCCGCCTCGCTTAAATAACAGGTCTCAACAATGACTTTGAGGATGCGTTCTCCGGCAAGCCTCTTTATTTGTTCAATCTCCCTGCGCACCAGACCAAAATCACCGTTCTTAACCGCGCCGAGATCGATCACCATGTCCAGTTCATCAGCCCCTTGCGCCAAAGCCTGCGCAGCCTCGGCGCACTTTATTTCAGCGCTGTTGTAACCTAAGGGGAAACCTATAACGGTGCAGACCCGTACCGCTCCTTGAACGGTACGGTATGCCGGCTCTACATACGAAGGCGGTATGCACACAGACGCCGTCTTGAATTGTACCGCTTCAAGGCAGAGCGCGTGTATATCATTCCACGATGCGGTCGGTTTAAGCAGGGTGTGATCAACATGGGATAGGAGCGCCGCATTAGTCATAAAACCTCCCTACAATACGAGGAACGGGAATTCATCTACAATACCTCAGGGCTTATGCCAGAATAATTATTATCTATTTTAAGTTCATCAAGGATTTGGGATATTTGGCCTCGATGATGGGTATTGTGGAGAACAAGATTCTGCAACAGAAACGAAAGCGGCACCGTATCCGGATTACCGCCAAACAACTTCATTTTAACCGGCACTTGGAAATCATCTGGACAGAGCGCATTGATTAAGCTTATGAAGGCATCATCTGCCTGCGCCAATGAGGCGGCACAGTGCTTCCACTGATCCGGCGTAGCCTCCGTAGGCGGGGTGATACCGGTCAGTATTGCAATAGCCTTTGATGCCTGCGGATTATGTACAAGCGCCTCCTTAAAAAGACCTGCAAAGAATAGTTCAGCGCCAAGCACATGGTGAAGAAGCCCGGAAAGACTTTTATAATACGAACCGCGATCCTGTTCACGTGTTTCTTGAGACTGTGCATCAAGAATATGGATAATAACGGTGTTTGCCGCTTTGTTCTGCTCGGCGAAAATACGGAATATTTCTTTCATAGAAAACCTCTTTGTTTCATTTCCATGTCCGAAAGGACACGGTGTAATTTTATTCAAAGTATACCCTCTTTTATTTAACTCTGTCAAAGAAAAACAGCCGCAGCAGGCACGGCCTGTTTCAAAGGTTGTTGTATCGGGAGAGGTGTACGGCTTTTTGCCTAAAAGCAGGCACGGCCTGTTTCTAAGGTTGTTGTATCGAGAGTGGAGTACGGCTTTTTGCCTAAAAGCAGGCACGGCCTGTTTCTAGACCTTACAGCCTGCTTCCGGAATCATGCGGATCATTTTCAAGCGGGGCGGCGCCGCTTGCTCTGCCTCTTGGGGCGGGCGGCTCGACCGTCCTTACTTTACTTTTACAGAGGTGTGGGAATACTCTTTTCAAAAATCGCAAATTATACGCATAATGCTAGTTGATGAAAAAAAATATATTAAAGCTATTGGTAGCTGCTCTTGTTTTTTCAGGATGCGACGTGTGGATAACTGTTTCGCTCTTGAAGAGTTTTCGTTCTTACAACGCCGACCAGACATTGGCTGAAGTAACCTTGTGCGTGCAAACCATCCCCAAAGACCCTGCTTACTATGAAGATTGGCTTAGCGCCCTTCCCGAGCGGATAGGCGGGAGCATGGCGCTTATACTGGGGCTTGCCGAAGACTGGACATTCTACCCCGCCGCCGCCTCAAACCCCGCCGTAAGGCAGTATTGGGAAGATGAGCAGGGCAGCGAACTGTTTCAAAAGGCGCAGGAAAGTGTTTACTATTTGGTCCCCTACACGGCGGCGCATACGATTCGGCTTGGCGGCGGGGAGGCGCTGCAGGCTTATTTTCTGCCGATACTTGACGACTCAGGGTTCGACTTGAGCGGCGCTGTAATGATTCTGGTGCAAACCGCCCAAGCGCTTCAGTTCGAGCGGCTTCTCACAAACCTTGCCCTCGCAGCGTGGGTGCTTTTTGTAACTATCATGGGCGTTGCTCTTCTTTCCCGTGATCCAATTACCGGCTACAGCGTTATCGGCCTTCTTTTTATTGCCGGCGTCTTTATTGCCTACCCGCTCTTTGAAGCTTTCAGGCTCAGCTTTATTGATGCCGGGCGCTTCTCTCTTGCGATCTGGCAGCGCACCCTCTCGGCGGAATCCCTTACTGCGCTTTGGGGATCAATAAAACTAGGCGTCATTACGGCTTCGGTATCGACCGTGATAGGCTTTATCTTTGCTTTCTTCACAGAAAGAACCGGCGCAAGAGGGAAGAAGATCATCGGAACTCTTGCAACCATGCCGGTAATTTCACCGCCTTTCTCTCTTACCTTGTCTATTATCCTGCTTTTTGGCAACAACGGACTCATTACCCACAGGCTTTTGGGCTTGGACGGCGTGTCGATTTACGGGCTGGGCGGGCTGGTATTGGTGCAAACGATAAGTATGTTTCCCATAGCCTACATGACTCTTTCAAGCGTCCTGAGATCGCTTGACTCAACTATCGAGGACGCAGCCCTTGATCTCTGCGCATCCCGACTCCGTACTTTTTGTACTATTACTCTGCCGCTTGCCCTGCCGGGGCTTTTATCCGCATGGCTCCTTGTTTTTACCACCTCTTTATCGGACTTTGCTAATCCTTTGCTCCTTGCCGGTTCGTATCGAGTGCTTTCGGTGGAAACTTACATTGAAGTTACCGGTAGAAGCAACCTTGGAGGAGGCGCCGCTCTGTCATTACTCTTGCTCATGCCGACACTCACAGCATTTTTTGCGCAACGCTACTGGGTCAATAAGAAAAGCGTTGTTACTATAACCGGAAAGCCGAATACTCAGTTGGCGGAGCTTGCTACAAAGCCGGTGCGCATCGCCCTCTCGGTTTTCGTCTGGGCTTGTATTGCCCTCATCGTGGCTTTGTACAGCACTATTGTTGCAGGGTGCTTTGTCAAAAACTGGGGCATAGACTACACTTTTACACTTTCCAACATATCAGAAGCTCTGTCTCGAGGCAGACAGGCGATTACCAGCACCGTCATTCTTGCCGCAGCGGCTACACCAATAGCTGGGCTGCTTGCTATGATCGCAGCAGTCATTATTGTAAGGCGCAGCTTCTTCGGCAAAAAATTGCTTGAGGTTCTGTTAATGACGCCTTTTGCCGTTCCGGGGACTCTCCTCGGCATTGCGTATATCCTTGCTTTCAACAAGCCGCCTTTACTTATAGTCGGGACCGCGGCAATTATTGTTATAAATTTTGTTATTAGGGAGTTACCGGTGGGATTAGAAACCGGCGCCGCATCACTGCGGCAAATAGACCCTGCAATAGAAGAGGCCGCGCAGGATTTAGGCGCCGACTCATCAAAGGTCTTTACCTCTGTGGTCTTACCTTTGATACGGCCGGCCTTTTTAACCAGTATGTCATACACCTTTGTCAGGTCGATGACGGCGGTAAGCGCCGTTATTTTTCTTATTTCAGCGCATTGGTATCATCTAACCATACAGATATATAACTTTTCAGAAAATCTGCGCTTCGGTCTTGCCAGTGTACTTTCCACAGTCTTGATTATCATCGTGCTTGCCGCTTTCGCTGTCATGCAAAGAGCGGTAAAGGATAAGGGACTGACGGCGAAACATTTAAGCCGCTAAGAGGTTCTATGGTTTCTTGGATTTTTGCTGCTTTGTTTTTGTTGGCGCCTCTTAGGCTCTATGCACAAGAGGTACAGGTGCGTACTTCTGTTAATTCACCTGTCGTTGGTGGAAGGGTAAGTATTCTGTTGTTTATTGATTACCCCAATTCGCAGGAAGTACGTATCAGTATGCCAAACTTAGGCAATACCATGCACCTTGATCGTGTGCGCACCGAATTGCGGCGCACTCTCGCCACTATGCCGGATAAAAAAGGACCTTTCACAGCGGTTGAAATGGTGCTTATTCCACAACAAACCGGCGCCATTACCATAGCGCCGATTGAAATAATTTTACCCGGGCGCTCTCTTCGTACCGAGTCCGTTTCTTTTTTTATTCACGGCGCCAGCGCCAAAGTGCCGCAGAAGCCCCTCTTTACATGGGAAAATATCCCGCAGACTGCACGTGTTGGAGAACACATTGAATGTACCCTTCGGGTCAGCGGAACTTTCAACGGGTCTCTTGAAGACGCCGCCTTTTATACGGCGCTGCCGGAGCAGACGATTTATGAATACCACACGCCTACCGACTCGGAGCGGGCAGGCGGTATTGCGGCAAGAATGGTGCTTATTCCCTTGACCGCCACGACCATTACCATTGCAGAACATGAATTTCAGTATGAAGGCCAAAAGCTGCTTATACCCGGCTTTAGTCTGCCGGTTTCCCATGCTTTTGTGAGCGCCGAAGGTTCAAGCATTGCACCTGCGGCTTTGCAATCGACAAGCGACCCAGTAGCCGACGGCCGCTACGAGTCTATACCGCAGCATGAGAATCAATGGTACTTTTTGATTGGATTATCCCTTTTAATTCTGATACTGTTCTTTCAGAAGAGCCGTTTCCGCTGGTACTTTGTTGTTATATGCGCCGCCTTTATAGGATACTCGATCGTTATGCT
>JAITAM010000129.1 GCA_031284085.1 Spirochaetaceae bacterium | reverse complement strand
CCCCAGAAGTGTCCTGTTGTGTTGTGTTCTTTATTCCATCGCACAGCAAAGACTTGCTTTATCCATTTCATTATCTGAGATAGACTTTCACCCGGAGCAGGAGTAATAAGTATATGGACGTGGTTACCCATAATACAAAACGTAGGCACCTCAAAGTCGTAGCGTTCTTTTGCTTCTGCAATAACCACGATAAGACGTTCTTTGTCTTCTTTAGGGTCTAATTCACGATGGTCTCGATTAACCTTTGTAACCACATGACAAGTTTTACCCTTGCTAGTTGAACCTCTAAGTTTTCTTGACATAATACTTATATATGGTGAAATATGCCTTTTTGCTTCAATAAGTTGAGCAGAAAATGCAAAAAAAGAGGTCTGACCCTTTCTGCCTGCGAGGTCTGTCCCTTGAGACGGTCGACTCAAGCACCTTGAGACTTGCGCCGAGAACTTTGTGCCTGCGGCTGCTTGCAGACGACGACATGAGGTCTGTCCCTTCCTGCTCATAAGTCTAGGTGTGGGTCTTATTCTAAGCTAGGTGTAACTTGGCGGAACGTCCCGCTCTTTGCGGGCAAAAAGCCGTACTTTGCCCTTGATACCAAGACCGAAACGGTGAAATAGGCTGGCCTGCTGGCGGGTCGAAACTTTAGAGACGGATTCGTATTCCTATGGAGTCCAGTGTGTAGTAAAAACCAACGGCGCTTTCCCGCTTGCCTTCGTGCAGTAAAGCATTAAAATTCCATCCAACCGTCGTACCTATAGCGTAACCTATCAATCCTCCGGATAAGGCTTCCGATAGCCAATGCACATCCATCGTTACTCCAAGTCCAATAAGTACGGCATAGATATAGCAGCCTATTTTCAACAAAGGTTTGTCTGGGTATATCTGCGCTATAGTTGCGGCGGCGGAGAAGGCGCTGGCAGTATGACCGCTTGGCCAGCCTGCGATGAAGTTAAAATTAAACCAACTAAATGATGTGCTGAAATCATCTGTTCGCTCCTCTCTTCTGTGATCAAGTGCGTTTACAATCTTTGGAGAGGACCTGCCGGAGATCATTTTTAGAGGCGATTGAATAGCAAGGGTTAGCAAAAGCGATTGTGCCAGCGCCAGACCGGTAATCTGCAGCCTTTCATCTTTAATAAAGCGTCCGGTCGTATAGGTGAGGATCGGCGCTATCGCCGGAACAACATAGCCGATATACAAGCCCGGTAGCCCAAAATTAGACAGCCAAGGGTTATTATACGCCGTGTTTCTCCATTCCCAATCGAGCTTTGTCTGAATAGATATGTACGTTCCGGCCACCGCGCCGATGAAATTCATTCCGTAATTATACGTGATGGAATCTACGACATTCCAGCCAATATTATGGAATACGGTAGATATTGGCACTATAGAGTCTTTATATTTTTGTCCGTATAGCTCATGGTGCTGAAAGACAAAAACAAAGAGAAAAAATGCCGCAAGAGCGTTATTTCTGTTGTTTGAAACAGGAGCAAGCATAGTATCCATTCGCATAGTATTAAGTATATACCAGAAAGCAGTAAAAAAACAGGATTTGCGCTAAAAAGATCGCCGGCGCTGTCTTAGCGCCGGCCTCTTCAAAGAATAGTGTTTACTGGACAATGGTGCCGTGGAATATTCTGAGCACCCGTTCCGTCTGCAACGGTAGGCTGGGGTTTTCAGGAGGCGCAGAAGGGAGAGGACTCCGCTCTTCTACTGGAAGCGGCTCGTCTTTGCTTTGTTTAACCGGCGCAGGCTCTCGCGCCGCTTCTCGTGATGCTGTTATCTTGCTAAATTCCTCAGTAAAGGAGCGTTTTTGGCTCCCGCTTGACGGGTAAGTTCTCGGTGTATTCTCTTGTTGCGGGCGAGCCGTACCTTGCTGCGGTACTATCAAAGGCTTGTTCGACATCACACCGAGTACCTGTTGCGCGGCTGCTACGGCGTTTTTTAATTCCAAAGGCGAGACCCAATCGGAAAGCCAGCATAATTTTGCAATAACCGTTTCCAACTCGAAACGAGGCGATACCGAATACCTAATGTCCCGGTATAGTGCAAGAAGCATCTCAAGCGCCCGTTCCAAGCGTATAGAATCCAAAGCAGACAGCACGGTCTGTGAAAAGCGTTCCGGCGGAAACCCAAGCAGCGATTCACGAGTAACATCATTTTTTAACAAGAGTAAGTTCCGATAAAAGCCGGCAAGATCAACAACAAGCTGCTCTATGGCGACTCCGCTCTGTAACATTTCATCAATGATTAGCAAAGCTTGCTCTGTGTTGTGCGCTGCACAGGCTTCGGATAGCTCGTTGAGCCGTTCTAGTCCAATCAAACCGAGCTTCTCACGGATCAGCGATGAACGGATAGTTCCTTCAGAGAAGGAGGCAATTTGATCGAACAAGGTATAGGCATCACGCATACTACCGGTGGATTCGCGGGCTATCCAAAACAAAGCTTCGTCTTCCGCCTCGATATGCAGCTCTTCGCAGGTTTTTTTGAGGATGCCGGCTATGGTTTCAAGGGGAATAAGGCGGAATGCAAACTGTTGGCATCGGCTTTTAATGGTAGCCGGCACTTTGTATAGTTCGGTGGTGGCAAAGATAAAGACTATGTAAGGCGGAGGCTCTTCTATGGTTTTAAGTAAGGCATTGAAAGCACTGGTAGAAAGCATGTGTACTTCATCAATGATATATATCTTATAGCGTGATGAATTCGGTGGAAACAGCACTTCGTCTTTTATCTGCCGGACATCATTAACACTGGTGTTTGAGGCGCCGTCAATTTCAATAATATCAAGCGTGGCCCCGCGGGCAATCTCTAAACAGTTCGGACAGGCGCCGCACGGACTAGCAGATGGTCCTTGCCGGCAGTTAAGAGAGCGGGCTAGGATACGAGCGGCACTCGTTTTTCCACACCCGCGAGGTCCGGAAAAGAGGTAAGCATGTGCTATTTGTCCTGTATTCAGTGAATTTTTAAGGGTCGCAACCACAAAATCTTGTCCTACAAGCTCATCAAATACTCTAGGGCGCCGTCTTGTAGCAGTTACTTCGTACATATTAACACCATAATCTTGGGCTAGTGCTTTGTCAATAACAAAGCACTCTTTACATTCTTTCGTAATTGGAAAGAAGCACAACGCGGTGCTTCTGAGATAGCGCCTACCGGTTTATCCGGTTCGACTGTAGTTTTTCAGGGGACTTAAAGGTCTATGATGCAGTTGCTTTAAGCAAATCTTCGTGTGCCGATAACTTGAGCGCATCAAGTAACTCTGATAGATCTCCTTGAATAACAAGATCGAGCTTGTACAAGGTAAGGTTAATGCGATGATCCGTAAGCCGATTCTGTGGAAAATTATAGGTCCTGATCCGTTCCGACCTATCACCGGACCCGACTTGATTCTTTCGAGCTTCCGCTCGTTCGGCTTGGGCTTTTGCCCTTTCCGCCTCGTAAATGCGCGCCCGCAGAATACGCATTGCCTTGGCTTTGTTCTTTATTTGACTCTTTTCATCCTGACAATGCACGGTAATACCGGTAGGCAGATGCGTAATACGCACCGCAGAGTCTGTGGTATTGACACATTGTCCGCCCGGGCCTCCTGCGCGCATAACATCAATGCGAAGATCATCAGGCTTTATGGTAATTTCCGTGTCGTCTGCCTCCGGTAAAACCGCAACGGTTACGGCCGAAGTATGAATACGCCCTGAGGCTTCTGTTGTCGGCACTCTTTGAACACGATGCACCCCAGATTCATAGCGCAAACTTTCATAGACATTGACGCCGCTTATAGAAAAGACGATTTCTTTAACACCGCCCAGTTCAGTTTCATTGCTATTCATTACCTCAATCTTCCATCCTGCGGTTTCTGCAAAACGGGAGTACATACGGAAGAGGTCTGATGCAAAAAGTGCCGCTTCCTCTCCACCGGTACCGGCGCGTATTTCCATAATAATATTCTTTTCATCAAGAGGGTCTTTAGGGATCAGTAAGAATTTGAGCCGGTCATTGGCGTCGGAGTACTGTTGTTCCAGATCGTGTATTTCTTCACGTGCAAGCTCGCGCATTTGCACTTCTTTTTCTTGTTGAAACAAGAGCTTTGTATCGGCGAGCTGTTTTGATAAGAGTTCAAGAATAGCATGTATGGAAACAATTTCCTCAAGTTGAGCATATTCCCGCATGGTATCACGGTATTGATTGGGGTCTTTTACCAAATCCGGATTTTGCACCATACGGCCGACTAGTTCATAACGCTGTAATAAAGAATTGAGTCTTTCGTTCATATAAAGGAGTGTAGCAAGAGGATACGGCAAGAGGCAAGAGGCAGCCGCAGCCTGTTCCAA
>JAITAM010000094.1 GCA_031284085.1 Spirochaetaceae bacterium | reverse complement strand
GAAACAGCCTGTGGCTGATACAGCACCGAAGGTTTAGAGCAGGCTGGCCTGCTGTTGGAGCAGTTTTACCCGATCAGCGGTGAAGTCTATCGAGACTTTGCTGCCTTCTTGCCACACCTTCTTTGACGATGGATCGTCAATCTGTACCAATATTTCACCGTAGGGCGTTTCAACAAAGGTTTCAATGGAGTGTCCAAGGTACACGTTAAGCCTAACCGTGCCTTCAACAAAACCGGCGCCGCCCTCAACAAGACGCAGCGATTCAGGGCGCGCCATGAGTAGCGCTCCCTGCCCCTGCGCCACATCAGAGGCAAATCTGTGTACCGTCATCTGACCCTTACCAAAGCTACAGCGCCAGCCATCCGATGTTTTCTCAAGCAATTCCACCGGAAAAAACGCTGCCTTCCCCACAAAACCGGCTACAAAAGGAGAAACCGGATCTTCGTATACCTCTTGAGGCGAGCCAATTTGCTGTATGATTCCATCACGCATGACAATAACCTGATCGGATAAGCTCATCGCTTCAACCCTGTCGTGGGTTACATAGATCGCCGTTATACCTAAAGATTTTTGTATGCGTCGGATTTCTACACGCATCTGTTCCCGCAAAAGCGCATCTAGGTTGGAAAGCGGCTCGTCTAAAAGCAGTACCGAAGGTTCAACAATAAGACTTCGTGCAAGTGCAACCCGCTGTTGTTGTCCGCCGGAAAGCTGCCCGGGCGGACGGTCGTACAACATGCTTAACCCTACCATATTCAGAGTATCCTGAACTTTCTTTTCAATATCCGATTTGTTCAACTTGCGCAGCTTTAAGCCATAGGCAACGTTTTCGGCGACCGTCATGTGTGGAAAAAGCCCGTAACTCTGAAAGACCGTAGCGGTATCCCTTTTATTCGGCGGCAACATAGTTACTTCTTCGCTGCCGATGCGTATTTTTCCAGCGGAAGGCAGCTCAAAACCGGCTATCATTCTCAATGTAGTGGTTTTTCCACATCCGGAAGGCCCAAGCAGCGTAACTAAATCACCTGCTTTAACCGCAAAGTTTGCATCGTGTACCGCAACAAGATCAGCACGGCCTTTGGTGTTTCTAAACACTTTGCTAATATTTTCTAAAGTAACCGAGACGCTATTTTTCATAAATAAAGGCTAGATCTCCTTGTGTGGGTAAAGTCAAAGTTCAAAACCGTATTCGTAAAGCGCAGAGAGAGTACTGTGCGCATGGGAAAGATACTTTATTTTTTTTTGCCGGCGTTTGCCAGTTGCGAATCCATAGATTTAAGTATTCTTAGAAACTGCTCTTTTCCTATTAAATCAATAAGCCGTGCTTCAGTAAAATGTTTAGCCTCGTCTGAGTAAGAGCCGACGGTAATACATATTCCTTTGCCGGCGTTTGCATCTTTAATATGCGCATGAAAATCACGGATAATTATCTCTCCTATAGCACCGCTTGTTCTAATAAAACGAAACATGACCAATTCAGACCATTGCGGCGTATCAATTTCAGCTAAAACGTCAGCCCACTCATTCTTATTAAGGCTTACATCGGTTATTTTCACCCGCGCCCTTGAGAAATAGCAGCTTACGACTCTTCGGCACAGGTTTACAAAATCGGCGGCGGATGCAAAGAGAAAAATCTGAAGGTTTTTATTGGTATTAAGTTCTTGGTATTTAGTTATCAAGGCAGGCACATCACGGTAGCCCGGTGTTTCACTCTGTAGATTTTTTAAGACTACAACTGCTTTAGCGATATTATTTACCTTGATATAAGCATCGGCTAATTTATATTTCATTTCGGATTTAATTTCCGATGAAATCTCTTGATACTTTATGCCTAATTCAAAATCTTCAGCTGCCTTATCAAATTTATTATTGTTAAAGTTAATGATACCGGAAAAGTAACAAGCGTTGGCGCCGATAGCCGGATCGTTTCTCAAATGGGTAAATATTTTAAGCGCTTGATCGGTTTGGTTTGCCTCATAATAACATTCGCCAAGAACGTAAAGCGACTCTTTATCAGTGGGGGCTAACTCAATGGCTTTAAGAATAAAAGCCATTGCTTCTTTATACTTTTTTATCTTAAACAGAGAATGTCCTAAATAACGTAAAGCCGGCGTGTATTCTCTGTCTATGGCGCGAGCGGACTGAAAAAGACTAATTGCCTTTTCGTAGTTATTCTTTTTGAATTCCAAGACGCCCAAATTGTAATTAACTTCAAGGTTATCCTGACGCAGGGTGCGGGCTATTTGTAAGGCTTTATACGCATTGTCCTCAAAGCTGAGTTCGAGAGCAGACAAGCCGCATCGCTGGTATATCAGAAATTCATTGAGCGTACGGTTTCCCTGTTCAACCAACTCAACCAGTATTTCATAGACTTTATAAGCTTCTCCCCACGCTTCATGGGTAAAATAAGAATCACCGAGTACTAGAAGAGCGTTCGGATCACGAGGGTTTTGACTAAGTTTTTTATAAGCATCTTTGATACGATTCTTTTGATCTTTGCTAGACTTTTTTTCAGGTGTTACCGCTGCTCCAGTAGGCTCTTTTTTAGCTTTTTGGGAACGGCTGCGTATCACTATAAACATAGCAACAATACCTACAAGAAGAGCTATTGCAACTAAAATAGGAATAAGAGTGTCCATACATTGATTATCGAAAATAAAGAAGTCTATATCAAGTGGGAAGGATAAAACCCGACCTAATCTTGATTAAGACTCAGACCGAAGCCTTGCTCTCCTGCGGCCGATCTGCACGAGATAGAGCGCAGAGAGATATATATGAAACAATTCCTGTCTAGGTTAGGTTGGTTCGGCAGGTTGAAATAGTGGAATTCCCCCGATGTAATGGACAAGTAGGTTAAGCTGCATTACAATGTGTTAAGGCTATCGGTACAGCATAGCAGAATGCCGTATCTCTACGTCGTTTATTATAATATAGTTTGATATACTTATCAAATACCTTCTACCCTCACTTTCTCTTTGGTGTGTCTTCCTTTCAACTTATCCACTTCCCCTTTTAATGTCTTGAAAAGACTTTCCGCACAGGCGAGTAGGCAGGCAGGCAAAAGGACATTTCATAGGTGATATTCTTCTAAACATAAACAAAACAAAAGTTTAAGGTCAAGCAGGCAGCTTGCAGGCTGTTTCAAAGGTTCTTGTATCAAGAGCAGAGTACGACTCTTCGTCTAAAGAAACAACGAGAGGTCTGACCTGTTTTTGATTGGCAGGATCCTCCGGCAAAAACAGGGGTCAGACCTCACAGTCTTTCTTTGCTAGAAGCTACAGTGTAGATGGGAATTGCACCGGCTGCGGCATTTGCAGAAAGCTATGCCCGGCGAAGAGCGTTCAATTTGGAAGATGGACAGATCCTGAAGCTGAGTATAAAGACTTGGCAAGATCCTCCGATAAAAGTAGGGGCAGACCTCAGAGCTTTTGGCCGTTTGGGGACCGTAAACAGGCCGTAGTTGCTCGATTATGGAGGGGTACAGACCTCTAAATTGAGTAAATGCTTTACAATCAATGATTTAATCATTTGATTTAGCCGCTTATCCATTTGATTTAGCTCCCTACCTTTCGGCGGAAGGTTCCTGCTTAACAGCCCTTTGAACAAAAGCAGTTCGAGAATTCCGCTCAGATACTCAACGTGCCGTCTCATACAATCATCAAAAGTTTAAGCAAGTTTTCCTCTAGCAAAACCTTTTACTGCACCAAGCGTTTCAGTCACGGATCTAAGCTACATGGCGGCTGCACAAGGCTTCGGGCGGCATGGTACCCCTGTTTGGAACCCTGCCTATTACGAATGAAAAAGACGAGCGAATGAGCCGAGTCATCTACGAGGGGAACGCCTACGAATCGTCAATAGCTTTGCTCGCGGTCTATGGTGATCTGAAGCCGGAGTTCTACACCGCAGCGGTTACCGAGAAATCTCTACAGGCAAAGCACGCTAAGATTACGAGTGCAAGATCAAATTTTATTGAAACGATAAATGAGATCTCCGTTAAGAAGTATCTTGAAAGCATCGGTCTTGCACCTTCTGCAGTTCCCTATAATATACCCATACTTATCCATGAAGAGGATGGCTCAAAGGTATTCCGCACCGGACTAAAGGTTCATGACAACGGTTCTCTGAGCATAAGCGGCTTGGTACCTGAAAATGCAGAAATATCTTTTTGTTCTATAGACGACAGAGCTGTTGTAGAATCAACGGGGAATCTACTGGAAAGCATAATGAAAGGCAAGGCCGCGGAACATAGGGGCATTCTCATATACGCCTGCGCTTCTCGTTTTTGGATTTTAGGCCCGCGATGGAAGGAAGAGGCCGCTAGAGCCGCTTCTGTCATTGGTAAGCCGGTTCCGTGGCTTTTTGCTTATTCCGGCGGAGAAGTATTTCCAAGTATTCTCGAAAATGGAAAAGTGTCGAACCATCTACAAAATTTCTCGGTGATTGTATGTGTACTCTAGGAGTACTCTAGGAAAAGCTCGTGCTTGATACCGAAGACCCGTCAGCTCTTAAAGCGGAAATAAAGCGGCTTGAGCTGGAACTGAAAAAAACAAACCGGAAGCTTTCCGCCGCAGATGCTCAGCTTGAACGGTTCAACGCTTTGAATGCTACGCAGTATGCGGTTGTAGGGACCCTCAGCAGCGAGATGTCCCGGCAGGAAAAGTTTATGACCATGCTGTTGAGATACAGCAAAAACACCATTCTGCTTTTAGACAAAGAATTGAACGTCGCTTATTACACCGACAATCTTTTCAGAGAAATGGCCGTGAGCAAGGAGCCTGCGGATATTGAAGGGAAGAGAGCTTTTGATGTATGCGAGCGTTATTTCGGTAGTGCCGACGCCGCGAAAATCAAGGAAATTATCGAAGAGGCAATTGCATCCAAAAATACGCAGATCGTAAAAGAGACCATAAGCTCTCCCGACGGCGAACAGCACTCGATCTATTATATGTATGTAACAGCAACGTTTGACGACAGAGGTGAATTAGATGGAGTCATCCTGCTTTATACGGATATTACGGAGCTTGAAGACGCACGGGTAAAGGCGGAGGCGGCGAGCAAGGCAAAAAGCGAATTCTTGGCAAAGATGAGCCATGAAATACGCACGCCCATGAATACGATAATCGGCATGAGCGATTTGATGCCGCAGGAAAATCTGACTTCGATGTAGAAAAACTATCTGTCGGACATCAAGAAAATGTCAAAAATCCTGCTGGACACCATTAACGATATTCTTGATTTTTCCAAAGCTGAAAGCGGGAAACTGGAATTGCTGCCGGTACATTTCAGTATCCACGCGCTCTTCAACAATCTTTGCTACATGCAGTCTTTTATCGCAAGACAAAAATCACTCGGCTTTCAAAGCGGTTATTCCTCTTCGGTCCCTGAATTTGTGTATGCTGATGAAACGCGGTTAAGCCAGATTTTTACCAATCTGATTAATAACGCTATTAAGTACACTAGGGAAGGTTCGGTCTCCTTTACGCTGGATACGGGCAGGCTTCCCAGTAATGGCGATGAGTATCTTATCGCCGAAATCTCCGATAGCGGGATCGGCATAAAAAAAGAAAATATTCCCCTCCTTTTTGAGAGTTTCCAACAGATGGATACGCGCAAGAATAAAGGCATTGAAGGCACTGGCTTGGGTCTTGCTATTGTCAAGCAGTTGGTAGCGCTGCAAGGCGGTTTTATAACCGTTGACAGCGAGTACGGAAAAGGCTCCGAGTTCACCGTGTACCTTCCGCTGATAAAAGGAGAGCCTTCGAAAGTGGAGAAGCCTGCCGAACATGTGCGCCAGCTTATCGCGGTAGAAGGAGTAAGGGCGCTTGTCGTGGACGATGTTCCGGCGAATCTTATCGTTGCGCTGGGCTTCCTTAGCCGCTGCCATATCAAGGCGGAGTCTGCAGAAGACGGACAAAGGGCTGTAGATATGGTAAAAAAATCCTTTGATGAAAAACGTCCCTACGATATTGTTTTCATGGATCACATGATGCCCGTCATGGACGGTATTGAGGCCACCCGGCGGATCAGAGAAATGGAGAAATCCCTGCAAAACATGAGCGGAGAACTTTCTGAGATTCCGATAATCTGTCTTTCCGCCAACGCCATGAAGGGCATGAAAGAGCTTTTCCTTTCCTCCGGCATGGATGGTTTTATTCCCAAGCCCATTGAGGCTGCGGTTCTGAACGGAGTATTGAAAAAATTTCTGCCGGAAGAAAAATACATCCTCGCCGAAACGGAAAATGACGGCGTGTCCGCCAAAAAAGACCCCCGACAGAAACTCATCCTCGATGAGCTTTCAAAGATCGAAGGGCTTGATGTTGACCAAGGGCTTCATTACGCCGCGGACAGCTTTGAAACCTATACGTCTACGCTGAAGCGGCTTTCCTCCGGCATGGAAAAAGGCCTTGCTCTTATCCGAAAAAGCCTTGAAGCGGGGGACTGGAACCCTTACACGGTACAGGTACACGCCTATAAGGGAATCTATGCTACCATCGGGGCGCGGCGGCTTTCCGAATGGGGCAGGAGGCTGGAAGCGGCGTCAAAAGGCGAAGACAAGCGCATCTGTCTTGCGGAGACGGAAGGGTTTTGCCGCGCACTTGAAGCCTTTAACGCGGCCTTGCGCGGGACTTCGCTGTTTGTGGAAGAGTCTGGTCCGGAAAAAATCGGAACCGGCGCAGCGGACATGGCGGCAAAGCTTGTCGAATTAGTGGAAGCCTGTGAAGAAGGCCGTTCCGCCTCTATCAAAGCTGTGGTAAAAGAACTGGAAGTCCTGCGCCTTTTGGGCGCGCCCCCCGCTTTTGATGCCGCCTTTGCAGAAACGCTGGATATGGTCAATTCTCGGGACTACGATGAAGCTGTGGAAAAAGCCCAAGAGCTGCTCGCTGAACTGAAGGGATAATACCCGCCCAGCCAATAGGTTTTCTAATGAGCTGTCCATCGTATAGACAGGTTCTAGATATGGAATTCCATTCCACCTTTTTTCGCCCAGTAAGTCAATCAAAGATAGACTATATGCCAATTTCCAAAGATTTTAGGCAAACTTTGCTACTTATAAGCATTTCCACAACGGTAGATGAGAGCATTAAGCAAGGTATGATTATTTATATTGACATTTCTTTTCTGTTTGGGTAGCGATGGGGCGATTTGCAGATATTCTTTCTCAGTGTTCTATACTTGATTTATCTGCCTTTAATTTTCATTCCTATGTGATACGCCCTAACAAAATAAAGAAGCTTAGGCATGAAAAGTCTGAAAACTACGAGGCGCTTCTGATCAGATAGGCTGCTTTCAGGCAAAAGCCATAAACCACTCCTGACAATAACACCAAAACGTTATGCCTGTTCTCGCCACTGTCCTATTTTGCGTATTTTCTGGTTGCGGTAGCGTACCAGAACTGATAGGTTGCGGGTTGATATGTCTTCAAGGTCTTTTATAAGCGTTTCTTTGATGAGCCGAGCAGCCTCATCAGGATCAAGGTGGGCGCCGCCTGCGGGTTCCCGAATAATACCGTTAATCACCTTAAAAGCCAAAAGATCGGCGCTGGTGATACGCAGCATCGCCGCCGCATCCTTTGCACGTGCAGCATCCCGCAGCAGAATCGATGCACAGCCTTCAGGGCTGATCACAGAATAGATAGCATTCTCCATCATGTAAATCTTGTCCCCCACACAGATACCCAAAGCGCCCCCAGACCCTCCTTCGCCAATGATGACACAGAGAATGGGGGTCTTTAGCTGGCTGAATTCCCTGAGGTTGCGTGCAATGGCTTCACCAATCCCGCGTTCCTCAGCCCCTATCCCAGGATAAGCGCCTGCTGTATCAACAAAGGTGATGATAGGCCGCTTGAATTTCTCCGCTTGATGGGCAAGGCGGAGCGCCTTTCTGTAACCTTCGGGGTTAGCCATGCCGTGGTTGCGGTAAAGATTCTCTTTCAGTGTCCGCCCTTTCTGGTTTGCCAGAATGGTTACAGGACGACCGGCAAGAAAACCAAGCCCTCCGATAACGGCAGGATCATCTCCAAAGTACCGGTCGCCGTGCAGTTCAATAAAATTGTCGAAGATGCGCTCTATGTAATCCAAAGCATAAGGGCGTTGCGGGTGGCGGGCAAGTTCAACTTGCTTCCACGTAAGTTCCGTCTTTGAGCCTGCATCTATCTTTGCCTCAATCTGCCCCAGCTCCTCTGAGGCGTCAAGGCCTGAGGCCTCAGTTAAGCTCTTTAGTTCCCGCAGTTTTTCTCGAAGGGTAGAGATTTCCATCATTACATCACTCCTTTTCGGTTTCGGTTTCAGTAGTGCAGCCGTGAAGATCGATGAGTTCTCGGATGATCCGCCGCTGGTCCTGCCGCTTTACAATCAAATCCACGAATCCTTTCTCTCGTTGGAACTCGGCTTTTTGAAACCCTTCGGGGAGATTCTGCCGGAGCGTGCCTTCTATAACCCGCTTGCCTGCAAAACCGATGAGAGCGCCCGGTTCGGCAATGATGATGTCCGCCAGCATTGCAAAAGAGGCGGTAACGCCGCCGGTGGTGGGATCGCAAAGGACGGTGAAAAAGGGAATGCCGGCTTTGTCCAGTTCCGCAGCGGCACTAGAGGTTTTAGCCATCTGCATAAGGGAGAATATCCCTTCCTGCATCCGTGCGCCTCCTGATGTGGTGTAGATCAATACCGGCAACTTCTCTTCCGCCCCCCGCAGCAATGCCCGGCTCACCTTTTCCCCGACTACAGAGCCCATGGAACCGCCCATAAAATTAAAAGACATAAGGCCGAGGATGAGCTTCCTTCCCTCTATTGAGCAGATACCGGTTATCACGGCATCCGTCATCTGAGCCTTAGCTTGCGCCTCAGAAAGTTTCTCCTCGTAACCTAAGAGGTCTATTGGATTGAGCGATCGGAGATTTGCCGAGAATTCGATGAACGAATCGGGATCGGCGAGGTATTGCAGGCGTTCCGCCGGTTCCATGCGGTAATGATAGCCGCAGCCCGGACAGGTTTTGAGGGCTTTATCAATGGCGGCGCTCTCGTAGAATACGCCGCAAGCCGGGCAGGATATTTTATCCAGCATCTTCTATCTCCTTGCTCATTGTTTCATAATACGATGTTCCGAATGTGCCGGAACGGAATGTATGATCGGCAATGATCCACCTTTGGCTCTCCTTGTTGGTCTTTATCCCTTCGATAGCAAGCTCCGATAGCGCCCTATCCATTCGTGCGATAGCCCTTTCTCGGTTCTTTGCATGGACAATAAGTTTTCCCAACATAGAATCATAGTACGGTGGAACGGTATATCCTGCGTAGAGAAAAGAATCGAAACGAATACCGTGTCCTCCCGGAATATCAAGACGTGTTACCGTGCCGGGGCCGACTGCGTTGATCCGGCACTCCATTGCCCAACCTTGGATTTCCTGTGGACCGACAGGAAGCTCCATACGGTTTTCTGCACAACAGAGTATCTGCTCTCTCACAATATCCGCACCGGTAACAAATTCACTCACAGGATGCTCAACCTGAATACGCGTATTTACCTCCATAAAGTAAAAACTATCTCCTTCGACAAGAAACTCGATGGTACCGGCTCCTCGATACTTGAGTTCATGGAACAAAGCTGCCGCCCCTTTGGACATTCGCTCCCGCATATCCGCGCTTACCCCAGGGGAAGGACTTTCTTCGATCAGTTTTTGATGGTTTTTTTGGACGGAACAATCCCGTTCTCCTAAAACGGCTACGCCGCCTTTACCATCGGCGAGTATCTGAAGCTCCACATGGCGGGGGTTTTCTAAGTAACGTTCTATAAATACCGTGCCGTCCGCAAAGTTAGCTAAAGCCTCACGGCTTGCAAGGGCGAGGTTTGCCGTCAGTTCTTCAGCAGACCGCACAATCCGCATCCCCTTGCCGCCGCCTCCTAATGCAGCTTTGATAATCAGCGGGAAGCCCAGTAGTTTTACCGCTTCCGCTGCATCTAAAGCATCCTTTATCGCCCCTTGGGTTCCGGGGGTAATGGGAAGCTCAAAACGTTTTGCCGTATTCCTTGCCTTAACTTTATCCCCCAAAAGCTCAATAGTTTCAGGTGTCGGGCCGATAAAGAGCAGCTTCTGCTCTTCTACCTTTCGGGCAAAAGCGGCGTTCTCCGCGAGGAATCCGACCCCAGGATGTATGGCATCACAGCCGGTTTGTAAAGCAGCCATGATGATATTATTGACGTTAAGATAGCTTTGAGCCGATGGAGGAGGGCCTATACATACTGCCGCATCCGCCATACGAACGTGAAGGCACATGGCATCCGCAGTAGAATAGACCGCTACGGTTTCTATGCCCATCTCCCGACAGGTTCTGATGATCCGTACGGCGATCTCTCCTCGGTTGGCAATAAGCAGCTTGCGGATTGTATGGTCTTGGGTTATCACCGGCGTCTCCTTTAGAGCCGCTTGACCGTGAATAAGGGCTGCTCATATTCAACCCCCTCTCCGGAGGATACAAGCACCGCAAGTATTTCACAATCAAACTCAGCTTCAAGCCGGTTCATCATCTTCATAGCTTCCAGTATGCAAAGAGTATCTCCTTTTTTTACCCGTGAACCAACCGTTACAAACGGCGGATTTTCCGGAGCAGGAGATGCGTAAAAGACTGCAACAATAGGACTCGTGATGGTATCTTCAGCCTTACCAACAGAAAGCCCCAAGTGAACCGCAGGAGTAGCGCCGTCCTGCGCTTTTACTTCAGGAACAGTGTTAGAAACAGGAAGGACAGGAGCGTTAGGGGAAGCGGGAATTGCGGCGCCGGCTGCACGGATAGCACTTTCTTTTCTGAGAGAAAGATGCAGATCGCCATCATCAAGAATCAGTTCCACCACATCGCCGACACTGAATCTGTCCAATAGAGAAAGGATCAGTTTTTCATTCATAGCATCTTCCTATATCCTAGAAGGATCAATCTCGGCTTCATAATCAATGCCGGAAACATCAAATCCGTGAACTTCAAGAAAATCGTGCTTGAAGCCTTCCACATCGCACAGCTCAAGAAGATTGTCTTTAGTAATCTTTTCCATGCGTTCCGTAACCTCCTGCTGAACATCTTCCTGCATTTCCCAGTCGTCAAGGCGGATACGGCCATCGCTATCCACAAGAACCTTTCCACCGTCCCCAAGCGCCTCTTGGCTATAGAGCCGGTCACGGAAAAGCCTGACTGTCTGTTCAACACAGCCTTCGTGAAGCCCCTTTCCCTTCATTACCTTGAAGAGGCAGGAGATGTACAAAGGAATGATAGGAATTACCGCGCTGGCACGGGTAACCACAGCCTTATTTACTGATACCCATGCGAACGTTTGCCTCTTCTTCAAAGACCCCGTGAGTTTTGCATTGATAGCCGCGGCGGCTCGTTCGAGGTCTGCCTTAGCACGGCCTATGGAGCCGTTTTTGTAAATAGCCCACGAGAGCTCCGGCCCTATATAGGTATAAGCTACGGTTTTAACATTCTGAGAAAGGACGCCTGCGGCATCAAGGGAATCGATCCATAGTTCCCAATCCTCTCCGCCCATGACCTTAACCGTAGCGGCAATCTCTTCTTCCGTCGCAGGAAGGACGCTCTTTTCAATGATTTCCCCGCTGACTGTGTTGATTGTCTTTCCCGAATAGGTTTCTCCAATAGGCTTGATCACGGAGCGGTACATCACCCCGCTTTTAGGCTCGGTCCTTACCGGAGAGGCAAGAGAGTAGATGATAAGATCGACTTTGGGAGGAATGCCTGCCTGCGCGCCAACCGATCTGATCGCTTCTACAGCCTGTGCTTTAAGGCTCTCAGAGTAGGCATCGCCGTCAAGGGTTTTTGCGATAAGACCCGCGGCGGCAGCTTCGGTTCCAAAAGCAAGGTTATTGTACCAGCCGGGTGTTCCCGGCTTGGAAGCTGTTCCTGCTTTTTCAAAAGAAACTCCCACAGTGGCGGCGCCGTAGCCAAAGGCGGCGGTTATCCTGCTTGCAAGGCCGTAGCCTGTAGAAGATCCGAGAACCAGTACCAGTCGCGGGAAGCTGTTTTCAGCATGGGCAAGAGCGCCGTTTTGCTTAAAAGCAGTCCGTACATAGTTTATCTGGTTCAATACCGATTGCGCGCAGCCTTTAGGGTGGCTGTTGAGACATATCTCATTGCGTATCATGGGTTTTATTATCAATTATTTCTCCTTACTATGCAGAGCCATTCGGCTTCTGCGGCAAGCTCATCGCCGACATAGGCTTTGCCGGCTTGCTTTATTGTGCTGGTGGAGACCCGCAGGTTTACTATTTCAGAGCGCACCTCTTCGCGGGGGCGGACTGGGCGGCGGAACTTTACCTTATCTACAGAGGCAAGCAAGAAAATCGCGTCTCCGCCTGTCCCCAATATTCCCAGTTTGCGCAAGCCCGCTCCTCCTGATTGCGCCATAGTTTCTATGAGGATCACGCCGGGCACCACAGGATACTGAGGGAAATGCCCGCGGAAGAAGAATTCGTCTTCTGTAAAAACGTAGCGGGCGCTAATTCCATCTTTGTCCGCCCTGAGAATCTCATTTACAAAAAGGAAAGGTTCTCGGTGCGGTAGCAGTTCTAATATTTCATTTCTTTCCATAATTTCAACAGCCACAGGCTGCTCCAAAGTTTCGATGCTGTATCAGAAGCGGAGTACGCCTCTTCATCTCAGCCACAGGCTGCTCCAAAGTTTCTGCGGCCTGTATCAGGAACGGAGTACGCCTTTTCGTCTCAGCCACAGGCTGTTTCAAAGTTTCTACGGCCTGTATAAGGAACGGAGTACGCCTCTTCATCTGATAGGCACGGCCTATTTGAGACCCGAAGTCCGGTCTTTTAGTCCCAATCTCTGGTCTTTGAGTCCCGAAGTCCGGTCTTGGAGTACGACTCTTCATCTGATAGAGGCGGCCGGAGGTCTGTCCCTGCCCTTTAACCTCCCTCTTGGTGCCTGCGTCCACGCTTTCTTCCGCCTTTACAGCTCGTATTTCTTGAAGACCACGACGCCGTTGTGTCCGCCAAAGCCGTGAGAGCCTGATGCCGCCGCATTTACCGTGCCGTACTGAACAAAATTGGGGACGTAGTCAAGATCGCACTCGGGATCGGGATTGTCCAGATTGATTGTGGGAGGGTAAAACCCTTCGCGGATGGCAAGAATTGAAGCGATGGCTTCAAGCCCTCCGCTTCCGGCAATGCAATGGCCGGTCATGCTTTTGATACTGGATATTTTTAGCTTATACGCATGGTCCCCAAAAGCAATTTTGATCATTCGGGTCTCAGTCGGATCGTTTATCTGTGTCGATGTTCCATGCGCATTGTAGTATTGCACGTCCTCAGGCTTAAGCTGGGCGTCCTCTAGGGCAAGGCTTATCGCTCTGCCTCCTCCTTCACCGCTGGGGTCAGGCGCGGTGATATGGTAGGCGTCAGAGGACGCCCCATAACCGGCAAACTCAGCTAGCACAAGCGCCCCTCGGCTTCTTGCGTGTTCCTCGCTTTCCAACACAAGGACCCCAGCGCCTTCGCCTAAAACAAATCCGTCGCGGCTTGAGTCAAAAGGGCGGCTTGCCTTTTGCGGTTCATCGTTGCGTCCGGCAGAAAGGGCTTTGAGCATCTGAAAACCGCCGATGGCGAAGGGGACAATGCAGGCTTCTGTTCCCCCTGAGACGACAATATCGCATCTGCCCGCACGGATAAGGTCCAAAGCCTGTCCCAAAGCATCGGTGCCGGAAGCGCAGGCGGTTATTTGGGTGTAAGCCGGTCCTTTCAGCCCGAAAAGCATGGAGATATTGCCTGAAGCCTCGTTTCCGATCATCAAGGGAATAGTCAGAGGCAGTATCCGCCGCGGCCCGCTATCGAAGAGTTTTCTGAACGACTCAGACACTATTTCAAAGCCCCCTATGCCGTTTCCAAGAACGACGCCGGCACGCGCCGCATTGCCCTTGATCTTCCGATCCGCAAAAAGACCCGCCTGTTCCAAAGCCTGAACCGCGGCTGATGCGGCAAATTGGGTGAACCGCGCCATCTTCCGCGCTTCCTTTTTATCTATCCAGTCTGAAGGATTAAAGTCTGTTACCTCTCCGGCAATCTTTACCGCAAAATCCGCAGCATCAAACTGGGTAATCCCTTTGATCCCGCTTCTTCCTGCCTTGAGAGAGTCTTTGAATTCTTCCACCGAATTACCTATGGGGGAAATTACCCCCATTCCGGTAACGACAACCTTCTTCTTCATAATACACACCTCCATAGTTTATGCACGATAGTAGTCTCAAGCCGCCCTTGCGAACGAACTCTACATAAACATACCGCCGTCAACGGCGAGTACTTGTCCTGTAATATAAGCTGCGCCATCCGATGCTAGGAATAGGGCGGTTTCAGCTACATCTTCCGGCATACCGGCGCGCTTTAGAGGAATCTTGTCCATGAACGCAGTGTGTACCGTTTCTCCCAGATCACGAGTCATATCCGAGAGGATAAAACCCGGAGCAATGGCGTTGACTCGCACCCCCCGGCTTGCCATCTCAAGGGCAAAGCTCTTTGTCATGCCGATAAGCCCTGCTTTGCTTGCAGCATAGTTGACTTGGCCTGAATTGCCGTGAAGACCCACCACGCTTGCCATGTTGATAATACTTCCCTGCCGCTTCTGGATCATGTCCCGCCCTACTGTGCGGGTGATGAGGAAGGCGGCGACAAGATTCACGTCAAGCACTTTCTGGAAATCTTCCAGTCTCATTCTAAAAGAGAGCTTGTCCCTCGTGATACCCGCATTGTTCACAAGAATATCAAAGCCTTCAGCTTCTTTTATTTTAGCCTCAATGATCTCTTCAATCAGCTCTGTATTGCTCAAGTCCGCGGTGATCCAGTGGAGTTTACCCTGAGATTCTAAGATGCGCTGCTCAAGATCGGCAGGTTCTTTTGTCCCCAATCCCCAGACCGCGGCTCCTTCGCCAAGGAATTTCTGTGTAATAGCTTGTCCTATGCCTCGAGACGCACCGGTTACGAGGGCTTTTTTATGTTCTAGTCGCATTATATCTCCTTAATAGTTAATAATAGCCGGCAAGGCTTCAATATCTGCAACGGTTCCCGCGGCATAACAGGGAATGGAAGTCCCCGACTCTTTCCACATTCCCCGCAGCACATTGCCGGGTCCGGCTTCCAGTACACCGTCAATACCTCCTGCCAAAGCAATGGCCTCTTCCTCCGCAGTCCAGCGAACCGCAGCGGTAATATGTTTAAGTGCAAGAGCCTTAGCTTCGCTCGCGGAACGTATGAGCTTTCCCGATACATTGGAATACAAAGGGATGAGCGGATCGTTAAACTGTACTTCCGCAAGCGCAGGACCGAAAAGCTCTGCCGCCTGCGCCATAAGCGGAGAGTGGAAAGGGCCTGCTACCTTGAGAGGAATAACCCGTTTAGCCCCGGCTTCCTTGAAGCGCTCTTCTGCTGCCTGCAAAGCCGCCGCCGTTCCGGAAACTACCGTCTGCAAAGGAGAATTGAAGTTCGCGCAGTAAAGTCCGCTAAGGCCTGCTTCTGTCCACTGCGCAACCAAAGCTTCAACCTGATCAGGGCTCAGCCCCATCACAGCCGCCATGCCGGAAGGCTTTGAATCCCCGCTGTTTAAGCTGTCCACCGCATCCTGCATAACCTGTCCCCGCTTCTTTACCAGCGAAAAACAATCATCGGTACTTATGACTCCTGCACTCTCCAAAGCCGCATACTCACCAAGGCTGAAGCCGGCAACTACACGCGGAACAATACCGCACCGGCGCAGGAAAGATGCGGCGGCGAGGTTTGCCAGCGTTAATGCAACTTGGGCGATGTCAGTGCGTTTCAAAGTCTGTGCATCAGCTTGCTCAAGGAGGACTTTCATATCCTGTCCCATCACAGAAGACGCCGCAGCAAAGAGTTCCGTAAGCGCCGCATCGCCTTTTTCAAGAAAGTCAAGCGCCATCTTTGGATACTGAGAGCCTTGACCGGGAAAAAGAAAGGCGGGAGACTCTAATGTCTTTACCATTTAATAAGATTCCCTCCATAAGTTAAGCCGCCGCCGAAGCCGATCGTCATAATAATATCTCCTGTTCTGATCTCTTCGCGGCGGTTCAATTCATCTAATGCAATGGGGATGGATGCGGCGGAAGTATTGGCGTAACTTTCAATGTTAAGAAAGAACTTTTCCGCGGGTATGCCCAGCCGTTTACCTGCCGCAGCTACAATTCGAGCGTTTGCCTGATGGGGGACAATCCATTTCACAGCGTCAATGCCGATGCCTTCGAGTGCAAGAAGTTTATCCACTATCTCGGTAACCGCTTTTACGGCAAAGTTATACACCGCACGGCCGTCCATCTGCACATGAGGCGGCGTATCAATAATCTCTCCACGGCGGTAGGGGTTTCTTGATCCCCCCCGCTGTATGACAAGGCTCTGTGCGCCGGAGCCGTCTGCACGCAGGACAGTCTGCAGCAACCCACGCTTTTCTTTCCCATCCGGACGCTTTTCAATAAGAGCAGCACCGGCTCCATCCCCAAAGAGAATACAGGTTCCCCGATCGTCCCAGTCCACAAGTCTACTCAGAACCTCAGCCCCCATAACCAAAGCCCGTTTGCGGGATTGTCTCATGCAAAGCAGTCCGGATGCAGTCTCAAGACCGTAAACAAACCCGCTGCACGCGGCGCTAATATCCATTGCTCCGGCATTCAAAGCGCCAAGTCCATGCTGCACAAGACAGGCGGTAGAAGGGAAGCCATAGTAATCCGGACTGACAGTTCCAATGATAATCATATCGAGGGTCAAAGCCAACTCTTCAAGCGAGTGTTCTTGAACGGTTTTTCGTTCCAAAGCCAAAGAGAGGGTATTTATCGCCGCTTGCAGTGCCAGATCGCTTGTAGCAGTCTGCTCATCGGCGATATACCTTGAACCTATACCTGTGTGGGAACGTATCCATTCATCGCTTGTACTGATTTTTTCTGCAAGTTCTGCATTACTGATCCGGCGGGGAGGTGTTGCTCGTCCGGTTGCGATTATTTCAATAGCCATCGTATGTTGTAATTATAATAATAATTCTTCTTATAAATAGTCAACAGGCACAGCACACCAGCATATTTCAACGTTACGGCGTGGGTATCAAAGGTGGGCGTACGGCTTTTTGCCTGTCTTAAAGTTTTGGTGTCGGCGTTGTATCAGGAGCGGCGTACGGCTTTTACCTACCGTATAGAAGCTCTGACCCTTCCTTCCCATAGGGCCTGTCCCTTCCTTCCCAGAAGCTCTGCCCTTTCCTTCCCATAAGCTCTGTCCCTTTCTGCCCATAAGCTCTGCCTCTTTCTGCCCATAAGGTCTGACCCTTCCTGCCCACGAGGTCTGACCCTTCCTGCCCAGAAGCTCTGCCCTTTCCTTCCCAGAAGCTCTGACCCCTCCTTTAAGCTCTAACCCTCCCATCCTTCCCATAAGGTCTGTCCCATCCTTCCCATAAGGTCTGTCCCTTCCTTCCCATAAGCTCTGTCCCTTCCTGCCCATAAGCTCTACCCTTTCCTTCCCATAAGCTCTGACCCTTCCTTCCCACGAGGTCTAACCCTTCCTTCCCATAAGCTCTGTCCCTTCCTGCCCACGAGCTCTGACCCTTCCTTCCCATAAGCTCTGTCCCTTCCTGCCCACGAGCTCTGTCCCTTCCTTCCCATAAGCTCTAAACCTTCCTGCCCATAAGCTCTGCCCTTTCCTTCCCATAAGCTCTGTCCCTTCCTTCCCATAAGCTCTGACCCTTCCTTCCCATAAGCTCTAACCCTTCCTTCCCATAAGCTCTATCCCTTCCTTCCCATAAGCTCTATCCCTTCCTTCCCAGAGGGTCTGTCCCTTCCTTCCCATGAGGTCTAACCCTTCCTTCTCAGAAGCTCTAACCCTTCCTTCCCATAAGCTCTGACCCTTCCTTCCCATAAGCTCTGCCCTTCCTTCCCATAAGGTCTAATCCTTCCTTCCCATAAGCTCTGACCTTTCCTTCCCAGAAGCTCTGTCCCTTCCTGCTCCCTGTAGACGAAGAGTCGTGCGCCGCTTTGGATAGCAGCGCCGAAAACTTAGAAACAGGCTGGCCTGTGAGGTCTGACCCCTCCTTCCCAGAAGGTCTAGCATTAAGTCAATTTGCACGCTAACATAACCTTAAGCTTAGGAGTGCAAAATACAATGAGAATTGTTGTTATTGATGGTATGGGCGGCGGCATTGGCGCCCAGCTTATCCTTAAAATACGTGAACTAATGGGCGCCCAACACGACATTATTGCTCTTGGAACAAACTCAGGCGCCACCGAACGTATGCTCAAGGCAGGAGCATCACGCGGCGCCACTGGGGAGAATGCGATTAAGGTCTCGGTATCACTGGGCGACTACATTCTAGGTCCCATAGGCATCGTTATCGGGAACAGCCTTATGGGAGAGATGACTTTTGCTGCGGCTCGTGCCGTTCTCAGCGCGCCCGGCAAGCGGATACTCCTCCCTCTACAGACCGAGCATTTCCATATAGTAGGCGTTGAACCGCTGCCTTTTGCAGAAATACTTACTAAAACTGTGTACACGCTTAAAGAGATGGCGCAGGAACACGCCTAAGCGTTCATCCTTGACACGGCGCCTCGATGAACGTATACTGTGTGTGATGTCCTATGAAAGGGTGTCCGGAAAAGAGAGCCGCAGGAGATGAACTCCATATTACTCTACAATAGACTTACTTTGTTACGTGATTTAGCAAAGATGGAGGGAGTATCATGGAAGTTCTTGCTTTGAAATACGAAAAACTTGTAGAACGATTGAGAGCCAAAGGTGCTGTCATTGTTGCCTTCTCAGGCGGCCTTGACAGCACCTTCCTTTCCTACGCAGCGGCGCACGCCCTTGGGAGTAACGCATGGGCGGTTACCGTTGTCTCGCCTTTACTTTCCAAGAAAGAGTTTGATGATGCGCAGCGCTTTGCCGATGCCATAGGCATACGACACGTGTGCATACACGAGCCTGAGATAGACCCTGAGCTTGCGGAGAACCCGAAGGATCGGTGCTACCTTTGCAAGAAGCGTGAATTCGGCTGCATTCTTGAGTATGCCAAAGAGTGTGGCGTTCATACGGTCGTTGACGGGTCCAACCTCGACGACCTAAACGATTACCGTCCGGGGCAGCGTGCGCTTGCCGAACTCGGTATAGAGAGCCCTCTCCACGACTTAGGCTTCACGAAGGCGGACATTCGAGCGCTGTCAAGGCAGTTCAATATGCCTTCGTGGGACAAGCCTGCCTTCGCCTGCCTCGCTTCCCGTATTCCTTACGGTGAAACCATAGACAAAGAGAAACTGAAGCGTATTGAGATGGCTGAAGAGGTTCTGCGCAGGGCGGGCTTTAGGCAGTTTAGGGTGCGCTGCCACAGGGACCTTGCACGCATAGAAGTTGCGCCTGAGGAGAGGCGGCTTTTCTTTAACGAGGAGAGGCTTGACAGTCTTGCAAGGGATATAAAGGCGTGTGGTTTTGTGTACACTGCCTTTGAGTTGGAAGGGTATAGTCTGGGGAGCATGAATAGGCAGCTCTTGTAGGGGGAGGGGGGTAGGCTCATGGGAAGGAAGGGTCAGAGCTCATGGGTAGAAATTGTATGCCGCTCTCGGTATAGAGCAGCGGAAATTGGAGGAATTATGAAGACATTACATTTTGACTGTGCTGCCGGCATTGCCGGGGACATGGTCTTGGGCGCTTGCGTTGATCTGGGGGTTTCTCCCGACGCTGTGCGCGCCGAATTGCAGAAGCTGGGGCTTAAAGGCTGGGACTTGAATTTTGTGCGTGATGAACGGTGCGGCATTTACGGCACCCGTGCGGAAGTCAAGGTAGAAGACGAGCAGCCCCATGCGCACCACTCGCACCACCACCACCATTGGCACGACATACGCGCCTTGATACAAGACGCCCCGTTGAACGAGCGGGTCAAGGAACGTGCCGTTGCCATTTTCACCCGCATTGCCCAAGCCGAAGCGCAGGTTCACAACGTATCGGTTGAGGAGGTTGCGTTCCACGAAGTCGGTGCGCTTGATTCAATCATTGATATTGTGGGGGCTGCGGTTTGTCTCGACCTGCTTGCGCCGGATAGGGTAACGTCCTCCGCCGTAGAGCTGGGGGGTGGGACTGTTCACTGTGCGCATGGCGTCCTGCCTGTTCCTGCGCCTGCGACCCTCCTTTTGTGTAAAGGGCTGCCTGTGAAGACTGGCGGCTTTCAAAAGGAGATGACGACACCGACTGGGGCTGCTATTCTTGCAAGCTGCGTTGATGAGTTTATAGAAACAGCCGTGTTTTGTGAGCTGAAAAGCGGCTATGGTCTTGGCACGCACAAGCTTGATAGGCCGAATCTGCTGCGTGTATCACTGCGGGAAGAGCAGGACAAAGGCGGGGGCAGTGGCGGGCTGTGGAACACGGAGACGCTTACGGTTATTGAGACTAACGTTGACGACATGACTGGGGAGGACTTTGGTTTTTTGATGGACTGTCTTTTTGCGGCTGGTGCGTTGGACGTTACGTTCACACCCTGCACGATGAAGAAGTCGCGTCCGGGTGTAATTATCTCGGTTTTGTGTTCACAAGGGTTTCTTGATACGGTAAGGAGGACGCTTTTTGAGCGGTCGAGCAGCATAGGTTTTCGAGAGTATTTGGTTACGCGGCATTCACTGAGAAGGGAGATGCGGACGCAGGAGACTGAGTGCGGCACTGTGCGGGTCAAGGCGGTTTTTCTGGGTGATAAGGAGTTACGGTCAAAGGTAGAATACGATGATCGTTCACGCACAGGCAAGCCTGTTTCAGAATAGCAGCAGCCGCAGGCTGCCTTAAACTTCGGTGTTGGTGTCGGGAGCGGTGTACGGCTTTTTGCCTACAGGCAATAGGCGCGGCGTGTTCTGAGTTTTCTGTACTATATTGAGAGAATTTGAGCGGCACACTGCCTACAGTGTTGGTGCCACACTCTAGGCAGTGCTGGTATCACACTCTCTACAGTGTGGGTTGCACACCCTAGAGAGTGTTGGTGGCACACCAGCCTTAGTGTGGTTGATACACCAGCCTTAGTGTGATTGATACACTCTCTACAGTGTTGGTGGCACACTCTAGGCAGTGTTGGTACCACACTGGCCTTAGGTGTGGGTGGCACACCTAAGAGAGTGTTGACGGCACACGAGCCTTAGTGTGATGGCAGCTCTAAATAGAAAGCAGCCGGCGCTTCTTAGCCTAATCCTGCCGGCGCTCCTAAGCGGTGGACGAGGCAACTCTACACATAAGATGAAAGGAGGTCTAGAAACTAATCTATGGAACTTGACTTTGCAATTATTGACGCCTTGCGGCAGGAACGCACAGGCTATCCGGAAGTAGTCTACTGTCGGGGTAAGACAGTAGACCAAGCCGAGTCTATTATATTGGATATGTATGCACGGGAAATCCCGGTCTTTGCTACCAAAGCAAGACCTGCGTTGGCAAAGAGACTGTGCAGGCGCATCCCGCACGCCTCCTATGACGAGTGCGCCCAGACTTTAAGCATAGGCGCCATAGGCAATGAGAAGTGCGGAAAGGTTGCGGTTATTGCCGCAGGCACATCGGACTTGCCTGTCGCTTTGGAAGCGGTGCGGACAGCGGAGTTCTTCGGGAGTAAGGTGCAGCTTACTATGGACATCGGTGTCGCAGGCATACACAGGCTCTTTGAACACCTTCCCGAAATACGCACGGCGCACGTCCTTGTTGCCGTCGCCGGCATGGAAGGCGCTCTTGCAAGCGTTGCGGCCGGCCTTGTCTCCGTGCCTGTTATTGCCGTGCCGACCAGTGTCGGATACGGCGCAAGTTTCGGCGGCCTGAGTGCCTTGCTCGGTATGCTTAACGCCTGTTCCCCCGGTGTTTCCGTAGTCAATATCGACAACGGCTTCGGTGCCGGCTATCAGGCTAACCTAATCAATAGAGGGGGTGTCCGTCATGCACATGGCTGATGCTTTGATTTCACCCGTAATGGGTCTTGGGGCTTGGGTTGCGAGTGCGGCCGCAATTAGTGTTGCCGCATCAAGGATAAAGGACGAGCGTCTTGGGGACAAGACCGTAGCGCTTATGGGAGTTTCGGGCGCCTTCGTCTTTGCGGCGCAGATGATAAACTTTACCATCCCTGCAACAGGCTCATCAGGACACATAGGCGGCGGTATTCTGCTCGCAGGGCTGCTCGGCCCTTACCCAGCGCTGCTCTGCATTGCAGCGGTATTGGTGATACAGTGCCTGTTCTTTGCGGACGGAGGGCTTTTAGCGCTCGGCTGCAACATACTCAACATGGGCGTCATTCCCTGTCTTGCAGTGTATCCGCTGCTCTTCAAAGGGTGTCTGAGGCGCAGCGTTTCGGCAAAGACCATAAGCCTCGCTGCATTCTTGTCGACCGTTGTGGGGCTGCAGCTTGGGGCTTTCGGTGTCGTCTTGGAAACACGTGCTTCAGGCATTACCGCCCTGCCGTTCTCGACATTTGTCGCTCTCATGCAGCCGATTCACCTTGCAATAGGCGTTGTAGAAGGCATTGTAACCGCCGCAGTTTTGAACTTCGTCTACAAGGCACGGCCTGAGATACTCGAAACGGCGCTGCACAGCACCCGTCTTGAAACGGTATCTATAAGGAAGGTTGTTGTCGGCTTTATACTCGGAACACTTGTCGTAGGCGGCCTGCTCTCACTCTTTGCATCATCCTACCCTGATGGGCTTGAATGGGCTTTGGAAAGGGCAGCAGGCACCGCCGAGCTTGAGGGGGAGGGGGCGGTATTCCAAGCAGCCCAATCCATCCAAGAGACGACTGCGTTTATGCCTGATTATGCCTTCGCAGACGCTGAAGAGTCCGCCGCAGGCACTGCTGCGGCCGGCCTTGTCGGTTCAGTGTTGACTTGCCTGCTTGCAGGACTAAGCGCCTTTGTCATATACCGACTGAAAAAGGCAAGGCGCACCTAGCGCAGGACTGGGAAGATACCGTGTCAAAACTACTGGGTGCAGCGCAGACTTTATCCTCGCTTGAGCAGCTTTCGAGCGGCAAAACCCTCGTTCATCGGCTCCATCCTGCGGTAAAACTCTGCGCAACCCTCGCTGTTATAGTAACGATGCTTTCGTTTAAGCGTTGGGAACTGGAGCGCACCGTTCCTTTTATCTTTTTCCCCTGCATATTCGCTGCTTTGGCCGAGTTGCAGGCGCTGCCGGTGCTTAGGCGGAGCGCCATCGCCCTCCCGTTCTGTCTCTTTGCCGGCATTTCTAACCTTATCTTTGAACGTAGCACAGCTTTCTTTATCGGAAGCCTTCCTATCACTTTCGGCTTGCTTTCCTGTACCACTATGCTTTTGCGGGCTTTACTGTGCAGCGCTTTGGTCGTTATCCTTAGCGCCACGACGCCGATGCAGGAGCTGTCCGCCCAGTTAAGGCGTTTCCGTGTGCCTGCCGTGTTTGTGGGCTTGCTTGAACTGTGCTACCGCTACACGAGCGTTCTGCTTGCGGAGGCACAGTCGATGTACAGCGCATACACGCTGCGGCACGGCGCGGACGCCATCGACCTGAAGGACATGGGGACTTTCGTAGGGCATTTGTTCTTGCGGGCAGCCGACAGAGCGGAAAGAGTCTACGCCGCAATGCAATGCAGGGGCTACTCGATTAAGGGCGCAAAGCCCGCTCTAAGACGCATGGCGCTTTCGGACGTGGGTTTCCTCTGCGCCGTGTGCGCCGTGTGCATTGTCCTGCGCCTCGTTTCGCTGCCCCTGCTCATCGGGTCGCTCTTGTATGGGTAGCGGCAGTATTCAGGTGCAGGGCCTGAGCGTCCGCTACTCGGACGGCACGGCCGCGCTCAACAACGTCAGTTTTACGCTCAATGCCGGCGAGAGCCTTGCCCTTGTCGGGGCAAACGGCGCGGGAAAGACGAGCCTGCTTCTTGCGTTGGTGGGGCTTGCGCCTCTAGAGAGCGGCGTGATACGTGTTGACGGGCTCGTGCTGCAGGCAAAGACCCGTGCGCTCATACGCGGGCGTATTGGGCTTGTGTTTCAGAACCCTGACGACCAACTCTTTATGCCTACGCTTTACGATGACCTTGCCTTTGGCCTGCGGAACAAGGGTCTTGCAGCGCAGCAGATTGATGAGCAGGTGCGTAAAACTCTTAGCGAACTTCAAATCCCGCACCTTGCATCACGCACCCCGCTCAAGCTCTCAGGCGGAGAGAAGCGGCTTGCCGCGCTTGCGACAGTGCTTGTTATGAATCCGTCTGTCATGCTGCTCGATGAGCCGACTGCTTTTTTAGACCACAGCGCACGGCGCACGCTTATATGGAGGCTTCGAGCCCTCAAGCAAAGTAAGATTATTACCACGCACGACCTATCCTTTGCCGCCGAAGTCTGCGAGAGGGTGCTTGCGCTCAAGGGCGGCGTTATTATCGAGCAAGGGCAGACGATGGACCTTCTTTACAAGAAAAGTGTTATGGAAGCCTGCCTACTTGAGGCGCTCAGGCCGTGCGACTCTCAGGCTGACAGTCTAGGATAGGATGGGCGGCACCCTGCCGGTTGAGTCGGCACACGCCGGCTTTGGGAAGCAATGGAAGTCTGCTTAGTTGCGGCATTCAAGCCATGCGACTCTCAGACTGAAAGTCTAGGGCAGGACAGGAGGCACTCTAGCGGTTGACCCTGCGCACTCCGGCTCAGGGAAGCACTGGAAGTCTGCTTAGTTGCGGCATTCAAGCCGTGCGACTCTCAGGCTGAAGGCTTAGGGCAGGATGGGTGGCTCCCTACCGGTGTAGCCAGCTCATCGCGGCTGTGTGTAGCAGTTGATGTCTGATTTGTTTCGGTACTCAAGCCGTGCGACTCTCAGGCTGAAAGTCTAGGACAGGATGGGCAGCACCCTACCGGTTGAGCCAGCACACACC
>JAITAM010000048.1 GCA_031284085.1 Spirochaetaceae bacterium | reverse complement strand
TTTAGTCAGATGTTCTTTTTTTACTCTTTTTTTTCTTGAGGCTAGGTCTGACCTGATTTCCGGCTCTGTCGGAAAGTTCTGTTCTGGGCAAACAGGCAGCCGCACAAGGTCTGACCTGGCTCTCGCTTCTTGCAGGCAAAAAGCCGTACTCCATTCCCGATACAACAACCTCTGAAACAGGCCGTGCCTGTGAAAAAAGCTTCTCAACTGCACGGGTATAGAGTAAACTGCAAAGCGGAGGAAAATAGTGTATAAGAACGAATTTGATATTACTGATTTTGGGGCGGTAGGCGATGGGCGGCACGATAATTCCAACGCCTTTGCCCAAGCTTCTAGAGCGGCGCAAGAAAGCAACGGTGCTGTCATTCGCATAAAAAAAGGGGTATGGAGAACCGGTCCGATTGAATTGTTCTCCAATACGACTCTGCATCTTGAGACAGACGCCGTGCTTTCATTCATACCTGAGCCGGAACGTTACGCTCCTGTGTATACCCGATGGGAAGGGATCGAATGTTATGCCATGCACCCGCTTATCTTTGTGAACGGACAGACCGATGTAGCCATTTGCGGGCAAGGGTGCGTTGACGGTTCAGGAGAGGCATGGTGGAATTTGCAGCGGAACAAGAAGGATAAAGGGCAAAACAAGCCGGAAACGGATCAGGAATTGGCATTGGCAGCGCTCAATGCCGGCTACGATACGCAGCCGGGCGGCGGCGGCGGACGAAAGATGCAGTTCCTGCGTCCACCGCTGCTACAGTTTTATAAATGCCGCGGCATAAAACTTGAGGGGATCAGTATTCGCAATGCTCCTTTTTGGACCGTGCATCCGCTTTTTTCTAATCAGATTAGCATACGAAATATCACCATCACTAATCCGCACGATGCGCCGAATACAGACGGCATTGATATTGACTCCTGTACCGATGTGCTGATTGAAGACTGCCGGCTTTCGGTCGGTGATGACGGCATTGCTCTCAAGTCCGGCTCCGGTGAAGACGGCATACGGGTAAACCTGCCGGTACAAGCGGTAACTATCCGGCGCTGCACTGTGGAAAATGCACACGGCGGCGTGGTAATCGGCAGTGAAACAGCAGGCGGGATTTTTGACGTAACAACAGAAGATTGTGTGTTCAATGGCACCGACCGCGGCATCCGCATTAAAACGCGGCGAGGTCGTGGTGGACATATCCGCAATCTTAACTTTCGCAACGTGAGTATGGAGAATAACCTCTGCCCTCTTGCCGTCAATATGTTCTACCGCTGCGGCGCTTCTTTGGAAGACGGTTTCTTTAGTCTTGAAGCGCAGCCGGTAACAGAGCTTACACCGAGTATCAAGAAACTGTACTTTGAGAATATCCGTGCGACAGGCAGCCGTGCTTCAGCCGGTTTTATTGCCGGATTGCCTGAAGCGCCGATTGAGGAACTTGTTATACACAAAAGCAGCTTTGCCACAGACGAGAATGCTCCTGACTCTCCTCTAGATTCCGATATGTTTTTGGGAATTCCTTCAGTAGAGGAAAAGAGCTTTCGACTTCTTAACGTAAAGGATCCGGATTTTTCTGAGGTTACGGTGACCGGTCCGGCTCACGCCTTTTTGTACTAGCGGCCAAATAAACTTAACTTGCCGAATTTATGCCACCGGCCGTTATTGCGTTTGCTGCTTTCTTCGATAAGCTTAAAGATGAAAGCGGCAAATGCGTTATCATCACCGGTATCGGAAGCTGAAAAGCCCATGACTTGGAAGGAGTCGCAGAGGGAGGAACTGAGAAGATTTTGCGTGAAAGCGCGAAATGATGCCGTTGCCGAAGGACCAAGAAGATCGATGCTATCTTTAGCGGCGGCATTTGCATTGGTTTCTACCAACACAAGGGACAAAGTCCCGGCTTTTTTCGCCTTGAAAACAGCGGCCAGCTCCTTTACAAGGAAAAACCAGCCTTTTATATAGTCATTAACCATAATTTCAATATCAGCGGAAGACAATTCGTCCGGTTGTTTATACAACGCCGGCGGCACGCAGACCAAAATAGCGTCATCAATGCGTTCTAAGCGGTTTTCTGCGGCAAGCACTAAGGTTCGGGCAGAGATAGGGCTTCCCGGGTTCCAATTAAGAAAGGTCCCGGTTGACGGGACGGTTTTTTCTTTTACCGCATCGGAGAATCGATTGGGAATAAATGCAGCTACAAAATTGGTTACTCGTTTTGCCGCTTCGGCGGCTACAGCAGTAGCTAGTGCAGATTCATTACCTGCGATCAAAATACCCCGGATCATGGATAATAGTGTATACATTACTTTGACCTATGGCAAGTGGATTTTCGACTCGACACATCTAGTACTTGAAAAATAGTTAGGCAGGCGCAGCCTATTTCAAACAGGCACGGCCTGTTTCAAAGGTTGTTGTATCGGGAACGGGCGTACGGCTTTTTGCCTGCAAGAAACAGCTTGAGGTCTGACCCCTCAGGCCAGCGGGTTTCAAAGCAGGCACGGCCTGTTTCAAAGGTTGTTGGTATCAAAAGCGGAGTACGGCTTTTTGCCTGTAAGAAACATCTTGAGGTCTGACCCCTCAAGATGGCCTGTTTCTAAACTTCGGCGCAGCTGTCGGGAGCGGAGTACGACTCTTAATCGGGAGGCTGCCGGTTATGCCGTTGTGTCTCGCCGTCAGGCGTAAACGCCCCAGCCGTATTGTTTGCAGCATTTTGCCGTGGTCTGTGCCGAAAGGGTTCTACCTATCCTACAGGGACATAACGAGCCTTATGTATTCCTAAGGGGCGAAATACACGGAAACCACATCTGAATCTTCGCTGTACCAGTGTGGAATACGCCCCCTTAACCATAAAAAACTATTCTAACAATTCTAACAATCCTGAGCCGGTCAATAAAATAACAAAACCAAGTTTTCCCAAGCGCCGCCGCCCCGGTGGCACGGCAGCGCAGATTTTAGGCTTGTCTCTTGAATATAGGCGTCTTGGGCGTTTATCTCCTTTTCTGCCTAAAAATACCTCACAGCAGCGTCCTGTTTAATGTCCAATTTATGGCAAAAGTCTACAACACACAACTTGAACTTTTTCCGCAGCTTCTCGCAGGTTTCAAGGTGTTTATCAAACTCATCGGTTTTCAGCTCTCTTACTATAGAATCGAGACCTCTATAGATTCTGTCTATCTTCTCCCTGTTCTTCATGCCGAGAGATATGATGGTTAAATCATTCTGCAGAGATATGAGCTGTTCGCACCTTGAGCTTGTACTGCTCCTGTCACAGGTGAGC
>JAITAM010000029.1 GCA_031284085.1 Spirochaetaceae bacterium | reverse complement strand
GAGTCCGCAAAACCACATAAGAATACAAAGCCATTACGACTTTCTCTTTTTCATTTTACAATCGGAAGGGCTGTACAAAGAAAGCGCCTGAACTCAACGTTTAACAGCCTTCTAAACAGCGCAGCTCAAGGCTGTTTCAAAGCTTCGCTGCTGTATCAAGGGTGAGTTTACGGCTTTTTACCTGAAAGAAGCACCGGAAGGTCTGTCTCCTCAATCTTGATGAACACTCAGAGCCAGCCTATACCAGACTCCGGATATAAGTTATACCAGATTTTTGATATTTACAACCTGTTGACACCAAAGTAAAGTATAGTTTAATTTATAAGAAAGAAAAAACATGAGGCTTATCTATGAGGTGGATATAGTACTAGCATCTGCTGTGACTTCTGCCGTAGATATTTTGGATAAATATTCTTTTAATCTTGCACTACCTTATTACACTATGCTATATTTTGAATACGAGGAGTATTAAATGGAAGAAAAGTTGTTTGTTGAATGGGATAATCGGTATTCAGTTGGTATACCAGCAATTGATGAGCAGCATAAAGAGTTGTTTAATCTAACTAATAATTTATATAGTGCTTGTCTACAGGGCGATAAAGAGTCAGGCGAGTATTTTAAGGAAGTAATTCGTGCTACCGTTAATTATGTTCGATTCCATTTTACCGCTGAAGAAAAAATCATGATGCGGATACAGTATCCGGAATTGGAAGATCATAAAAGAGACCATGAATCTTTTGTCAAAAAAGTACTTGATGATGTAAAAGCTTTCGAAGAGGGGCATAACTTTGTTCCCAATACTTTTGTGCGGTTCCTGCGTGATTGGGTTCTTACGCATATTGCCGTTACAGATAAAAAATACGCTGAGTACATTCTTAATCTCAAAAAGAGAGGCCTCTTAAGAGGTACTTTGACGCAGGTATGACTACATCATAGGAATTGGATAGAAAGAAAGATAAACGTTTGTGAAGAAGCGTTGATAAAATTCTACAAAAGGTAATTTGCAAAAGGCGGCCTAAAGCCTGAGCTTTTAGACTTCTTGATATTCTGAAGAGAGGGATAAGAAAGCGGCGCGGAGTATACTACAAGAAGGAAAGATTCTTGCGGGGCGCTTTAATACAATGCTTGTGGAAGCTGAAACTGCAGGTCTTGTCCTATCGATCTAAGCTTGGTCTTTAGAAACAAGAAGCCAAAAGCTAAAGCCTTTATGTGTTGCACTTCGTGCGGGTGCGTGGATTGAAATTTATAAGCAAATTCTTGACTTTTCAATGATTACGTTTTAGACTAATAGTATGAATATTAAGACTATACTGTCAAAAGACACCATAAGCCTCCATCTTAAAGGGACGACTAAAGAGGCTATAATCGAGGAGCTGCTGAACGTACTTGTTGCAGCGCATCAAATCCAGGATCGTGCATCAGCTCTGGCTGCGGTGATGGAGCGTGAGCAGAAAATGTCAACCGGCATGAAGCATGGCATTGCATTACCACATGGCAAAACTAGTGCTATTAAAGACTTAGTTGCCTGTATAGGGATTTCTGATAATCCAGTAGATTTTGATTCGATAGATCAGAAACCATGCCGTATTTTTATTATGACATTATCACCTATTGAAAAAACAGGTCCCCACCTACAATTTCTCGCGGAAGTCAGTTTGCTCTTTAAGAGTGCAGAAAAACGTGCAGAAATGCTTGTTGCCGAATCACCGCAAGCAGTGTTGCAAATACTATCAGAGTAGGAGAATGAGGGAGGAGATAATCCTCCCTCATTCTTTTTTATTTTACTATAATTGTTTTAACGTTTCGTTAAGTAACTGATGTACATTTCTTGACCAATCAAGGGTCAACGAATGTAAGACTGCAGCTCTAGCAGAAGAATTGGCGCTGATTCCTATAGCAAGGATAATATCTCGCGCGTAGCGTTCATCAACCTTTGTAAGATTGCCGCGTTGTAACCGATCGTTAATTTCATTAAGATATCTCGCCAGTTGTTTTGTACTCGCATCTGTAGCTATAGTTGCAAGAGCGGCGATTGCTCCTCTTTGTTCTCGATCGTCAGCACCGTAACGGTATGAATGGTCCAAAAGCCAGAGAACGCTAATGTTTTTTGTCTCAAAAAGCGGTACTGTATCGTCAGCTACACCGTAGCGACTGATCATATCAACGGCGTGTTTGCGCAACTCTATCAACTCTCTATCTTTTTGAGGGACTGCAAACCACCCTTCAAAAAGAGCCGCAACAGCACCCTGCGATTTTATTTCATTGGAAAGAGCCGATTCATCCAAAGTTTGCAATGCGATATTCTTCTGGGCAAAGCTATACGCATGGCCTTCTATAACAAGGGTCAATGCTTCTGTTGGATCAGCAAGAATGACCGGTAAAGACTCGGCAGCCTGCTTTTTTACCCAGCCTGTATACCATGCGTGGCTGGCAAAAAGTACCGGCAAGTACCCTTGAGGGTTCGCATAGGACTCAAGAGCGGTAATAGCCGCAAAAGCTATGCGCTCAAAAGCCAGTTGCTCCGCTTTATCATAGGGACGTACCGTAGTACAGTCTTTTAGAATCTGTACTACGTTGGGAAAATACTTCTGATCTTTTATTACCCCTAAGCCTATGATAGCATTGACTTTTACGAACGGGCTGGAAAACGTTTTTATCGTCTGCCAGAGACTGTAGCTCACAGTTGAATCCGCAGACGCATTGTCAGCGCCTAAAGATACGATAAGCTCCGTAAGATACCACGCTATATCTGTTGCAATATCTACTTCTCGAATAGTCTTGAGGTTAGGATATTCTTGAAGAAGACGTTTAAGAGCTGTGGTGCTAAAAGTGAAAGCCTCAGCATCTTCTCCGTAGTTTTCTGCTACGGTTTTTACAACAAGAAGTTGATCGGCAACCGTCTTTGCATTGCTATACTGACCGGTATAAAACTGTAGATCTTCAACAGCATACACAGACAGCATACTGACGCTTAATAAAAAGCATATAATATATCGTTTCATAAATGTATGATATACCACTATGAATGATTTTGCAATTAGATTATGTGTATTTGCCTGCATTATTTTTTTGCGATCTGTCGGAGGTAGATATGCTCTATAGTTATTTGTTTTAAGAATTAGGCCACGGCCTAAAGAATTAAAGTCATGGCCTGAAGATTTTATGCTAGCCCTCTTTTCAGCTTTTACTGTAATTGTTTTAATGTTTCGTTAAGCAGCTGATGTACACTTGCCGACCAATCAAGATTCGAAGAGTATAAAAGTGTCGTTTTAACAACAGAATTAGCGCTGCTTCCTATAGCAAGGATAATATCCCGTGCGTAGCGCTCATCAGTCTTTGTAAGATTGCCGCGCTGCAGCCGGTCGTCAATTTCATCAAGGTAGCTTCCCAGTTGTTTTATACTTGCATCGCTGGCTATAACTCCCAGCGCAGCGATTGCTCCTCTCTGCTCTCGATCGTCAGCACCATGACGGTATGAACGATCCAAAAGCCAAAGAACTGTGTTCCTAGTCCCATAAAGCGCCGCTGTATCATCAGGCACAGCGTAACGGTTGAGCATATCAAGGGCATGTTTGCGCAGCTCTATCAACTCTACTTTGGTTTGAGGGTCTGTAAACCATCCTTCAAAAAGAGCTGCAACGGCAGCCTGCGATTTTATTTCATCGGGAAGAGTAGATTTATCCATAGCCTGCAATGCCTGATTCTTTTGGACAAGACTATACTTTTTGTTCTGTATAACAAGCAGTAATGCTTCTGTCGGGTCCGCAAGAATAACCGGCAAAGCCTCGGCAGCCCGCTTTCTTACCCAACCGGTATACCAGCCGTTACCGGCAAAAAATACCGGCAAGTATCCTTGAGGACTCCCATAGGACTCAAGGGCGATAACGGCCCCGAAAGCTATGCGATCCGCAGCTAACTGCGCCGCCTTACCAAGAGGGCGCGTCGTATTGAGGTCATCTAGGAGCTGCACCACCTCGTTAAAATATCTATAATCTTTTATGACCCCCCAAGCCATAATGGCGTTGGCTTTCACCAAAGGATTTGAAAATGTTTTTATCGTTTGCCAAAGGTTATAGCCCACCATTGGATCAGCCGCGACCTCTTCAGAGCCAAGATTTATGATAAGTTCCGTGATATACCATGCTATATCCGCTGCTATATCAACTTCTCGAGTACTTCTAAGAGAAGGAATCTCCGCCACAAGACGTTTCAATGCTGCGATACTAAAAGGAAGAGCCTGAGGATCTTCTTTGTAATTTGCCGCTACCGTTTTTACAACGAGAAGCTGATCGGCAACCGTCTTTGCATTGTTAAATTGAGTGGTGTAAAACTGCACGTCTTCTACTGCAGAGACAGAAACCACGCCGACACTTAATAAAATATATAATAGTAGTATTTTCATAAACGTAATAATACACTATTTTTTGATAGAGTCAAGACTATTTCTCTTGAAAAAATTAAAAATGAAAACATTACCCCCCCCCCCCCCCCTATAACCCTCCCTTTGAAAGTCATAGTATTCGTAATTTTATATACAACAGACACAATTTTTATTTGAAATCCAATCTTGATACAATACCGAAGCTTTGAAACAGGCTGTGCCTGTGCCTGCTGGCCTGCCTTGATTTTTCACCTCGGCTACACTATATTTAATAGCATCCGGAATATAAAGGAATGGAAGTATGCAGAAAAAAAACTCATGTATAGTTGTGTTGTTCCTCTTGGGAATTATCATGCCTCTCATGGCGCAGGAAGAAGACGAACCCTTTCAGGAAGATAATGAAATTCCTGTGGAGGCGGAGGTGGAATATAGACCTTTTCTCTATGCACGAGGCGATCAAACCATTGGGATAAATGTAGGGGTGCTGTTTCCCTTGTTTTTTACCGGCGAAGGCGGCGTGGTTGATAACAAGGTTATGCTCGGCGGCACCGGAACCATAGCCTATAACTATTTTTTATCCTCCCACTTCTTTGTCGGTGGTGAAATAGGCGGTATGTTTGCAGGAACCAAAGGTGAAAACCTGCTTTACATCGTTCCCATAACCGCACATGTCGGCTATCAACTGATTCTTGACCGGTTTGAAATACCTTTGAGCCTCTCTCTCGGCATAGCCCCTCAAAGCCATCTAAACAATAGATATTTCGGCTTTTTTGTTAAACCTTCGGCTTCCGTTTTTTTCAGAATACATCCGGATTGGTCGCTTGGACTAAACACCGGCTGGTGGCTAGTGCCTGAATGGGGGACAAATACCCAAAAAGATATAATCGGTCATTTCTTTGAAGTAACCGTGGCGGTACGCCATCATTTTTAGAGGAACTTTTATGAAAAACACTCTTATTTTTATCTTAATCGCAGTCGTGCTTTCCTCGTGTAATCAAGACCCTATCTTCTTTACTATTTCCCTTGAAGTTACGCCCTTAAAGCCGCGTATTGAAGGATTTCCAAGCGCCGTGATGAAAGGCGCAGTATTATACGTGATTAGTAAAGGTGGCGCCGTGATCCATCAGTATAATAATGGAAACTGGACAGAACTTAGTAAAGGAAAGGTATCAGGACGCCTTCATCAACTTGCGGCAACTGATACTGCTTTGTACGTTCTTGCCGGAGAAATTGGGTCATTGAAAGTGTGGAAAACGACAGACTTATCAAACTGGACAGATCTATCCATTTCTGGTGATATACAAGCCATATACGGTGCGGGCGATACCGTATTTATTGCCTCAAGAACCAAGTCCGGATCGTCCGAAGAATTCGCCATCTCCTACGAAAAAGATGGGACGGTAGCTCTATTGCAGTCCGAGACTGCGCTACTTACCGGAGCGGCGACAGACGGTACCAATTACTACCTTTCCACAGCAGGGAAAGGCATCCTCTGTTACGACTCCTCGTTTGTTCTTCTGAACGAGGCTTCTTCCCTTACCATGAGAGGAATTATCGCCCTTGAAGATACAACAATCGCTGCGGTAAGCAGTACTGGATTGTTGTACAATACAATAGCTTCCCCCACCACTTTTGATCAAAAGACCTTTGATGTAACATTTACCGGCGCTATGGCGCTGTGGGAAGGGAATGGCAATAAGTTTCTCCTTTTAGGGGTCAGTTCCAGCTCGGTAGACGGCTATAGAGAGATACCGCTTGCTGCGGACGGTTCTTTGTCTAATCCGGAGACATTACAAATGCCCGGCAAAGCAGATTCGACAACGTTAGAAGGTAGCGATACCTTTGAACGATTTGAAACAGGTCTTGGTTTGTATCCGGTTATGGGGCTTTTTCAAGCGGGGGACGCTATTCTTTTTGCTGCGCCGCTTCAGAATGGTTTATGGTCTTACCGTGAGCGTTCCGAAGGGTGGCAATGGAATGCAGAAAGCAAATAAAGTTTCTCTCTTTTGCCTGCCAGCAGGCCAGCCTATTTTGGGTTAGAGGTCTCAGCCACAGGCTGTTTCAAAGGTTCTTGTAACAGGAGAGGTGTACGGTTTTTGCCTGATAGCAGGCAGCTGCGCAAAGGCTCTGTAAAACAGTCTTGGACTCCGGCCTATATCAACCTAAAAATGTCAATGCAGCATTTCGCATAACTCTCAACTCCACTCTTCCGGCGGTATACGGCAAGGCCGCGTAGCAGCCCCGCCTGTTCCGCTCACGACAACACACCTACTACTACTTGCTCCCAGCCGCCTAAAAGCCCCCGGCTCTTCGACTGAAAGGCCCCGCAATAAGCTATCCGCTTCCCCTCGTCCCCGCTTTTGTGTTCGACCACGTAGGGATTGCGCGTTACCAGTTGGCTATGCCCCATCTCCTCTCCGTCATGCGAAGGGGTCTCGCCGGCTTCAAGCACCTTGTAAACCAAAACCCATCCGTTGCAGTCGTCCGGCGTCGCACGAGCGTGGCTTCCCTCTACGTGCCACCGGATTGTGTGCGTCCGAGTCTTGCTTGGCTCAATCTCAATCCCCACTCGCCATTGCGGCTTGCCGTGGGGCGTCCGGCTCTTGTCGCGGGTGCGTAAACCCATGCTTAAAAGCTGCGCCTCAGTTACAATCTCCGACACACCATAAAAGAAACGTTGGCAGAAGTTGCGGAG
>JAITAM010000205.1 GCA_031284085.1 Spirochaetaceae bacterium | reverse complement strand
TCGGGAACGGTGTACGGCTTTTTGCCTGCACGCCAGCGTGTTTCTATCAGGCTTTAGAGTTGCACGCTGTTTTAGATATCAGCAGCGAGACGCTGAAAAGAACCTGCGGTCTATTTCTCCCTGTTTTGCGCATGCACAGAGTCATTTTCTGCGTGCAGGGACTCACTTCCGGCGTGCAGGGAATCCTTTTCTGCGTGCAGGGAATCGGTGCCTGCGTGCAGGGAATCGTTGCCTGCGTGCAAGGAATCACTTCCTGTGTGCAGGGAATGACTATCTACACGCAAAAAATATTTGGTTGTGTGCAGAAAAGTGTTCAATTATGTGCAAAATAGAGAGGCGCATTTTGGGCTAGAGGTCTGACCCTTTTAGAGGTCTGACCCCTTTGGGCTAGAGGTCTGACCCCTTTGGGCTAGAGGTCTGACCCTTTTAGAGGTCTGACCCCTTTGGGCTAGGAGGTCTGACCCTTTTGGGCTAGAGGTCTGACCCTTTTGGGCTAGAGGTCTGACCCCTTTGGGCTAGAGGTCTGACCCCTTTGGGCTAGAGGTCTGACCCCTTTGGGCTAGAGGTCTGACCTTTTTGGGCAGGAGGTCTGACCCTTTGGGGTTGGAGGTCTGACCCCTTTGGCTAGAGGTCTGACCCCGATAACAACACCGAAGCTTTGAAACAGCCTGCGGCTGCTAGCGCTTTACCAAACGGCGTTTGAGAGAGCGTACCCATGTTCTGCCTGATTCCGCACTTGTAAATAACGTTTTTACAACCGGTCGATACACATAATCGTAACAGCCCGGACGATGAATAATCGTACCGCCGAAACCAGTCTTGAACCGGTAAAGACCAGACAGAGGATGAGAGGGATCATCATCAGGCGGGATGCCGAATAGATCGTAACAGGTGCAGCCCGCGCCTTTCGCATCTTTCATTGCCTGCCATTGCAGCGCATACGGCGCCATAAGATTGCGGTTTTTGTTCGATGATGCTCCATACAAATAGGTCGCAGTGCCTTTATGCACAAGCACGACAAGCGCCGCCAATAGTTCCCCTTCGTAGTCCGCACCATACAAAAGCACTTTGGGGCATATTCCGCAGTATTCCCGCACATGAGCAAAAAGCTTCTCGTAATACTCAAGGCTATGGATACTCATCTTGTCGCGCAGAGCCGTTTCCTGAAGCAAGGCGTAAAAGGCAGCGATGCCCTCTTCATCCATGCGCCTAACCGTTACCCCTTTCCTTGACGAAAGACCAATGTTGTAGCGGCACTTGCTCTTCATCTGCGATAAAACCGCCTGCTCATCCGGCGCAAGATCAATGATAACAGTATGCGGAGCTTGGACCGCAGCGGCGGCTTGTAAAAGGCTGTGCTGCAATAAAAGAGGCTCTTCATTGCCGGCTTTGTGCCACGGCGGATCAAAGCGGATAAAAGCGGTAGCAGGGGGAAGCAGGGGACGGAGCGCTTGGGCAAGTTCAACAACCATGGCGCTGTAGCGAGCCTCTTCTTGCGGCTGCGGTAACTCAGGCCCCCACGGTATGTAGGCAAAAGAAAAGCCGGCGGCAAGCGGACGGCAGATCACCATAACCGGCCGCTTGCCCCATTCACCCCAATCAGCAATAAAACTATGAGAAGACCAGTTAAAGCAAGCCTTAAAGCTGCCCCAGAAGCCGGTTTGAAGAAAGGAATCCGCATCGTCGCAGACGGATAGCTGTGCCGGTTTAATGTTCTGCAAATAACTATTCACGATCTGTATATCGGTTGAAAAAATGAAAAGCACAAAAGGAGCAAGTCAAGCGCCGCACAGAGTGCAGGCAAAACGCACCACAGTAGGAAAGCACTGCGGCGTGAGGGAAGAAAATGTGTCGTTGCCGCTGTTAAGCCTGCGCCATGTTTCAGGCAGCAGGCTTTTGTCGCCGCCTGTAAGAATATCAACTATATCCAGCTTATTCCGAAAGAGCGAGGCAAAAGCTGTAGCTTCAGTTGACGGTAATACGGTAATAGTCTGTGCGGCAAGGTTTGCACGAAAAAAGCCGGCGTCATCAGAAAACGGAGTCGGCATGATCATACAGTATTTAAGGTGCATAGTACGCGCCGTTTCCAAAGCGCGCTGGCGCAACTGTTGAACAGCGTGGCGGATATGGCTTGAGCCGGGGCGCTCGTCATTCTTTGTCAAGAGGTCTGCAACTGTGGAGATGATTAACGTGTCGCCTGAGCCGCAGGCATCAAAAATAAACACTTTAGGCGAGCCGAACTTTGCGTCTTTTAAGCCTTTTGCCAAAGTATAAGCGCCTTGTGTACAGAGTCCTTCCCCTTCATCCAATTCTTCTTTGTCGGTAAAGATCATAAACCAGCGGCGTATAGCTTCTTTCTGTAGAATTAGCGCCGCGTTGATAAGCTCAAAGACGGCGGCGCTGTTGTCATTTGCACCGGGGCTATGCGCTACTCTGTCGTAGTGCGCCACGAGCAAAATAGCGTCATGATCGCGCAGCAGATTGTTTTTAAGCAGGCTGTAGCGCAGTAGTTCCGAACCATCCAAGAGGTTTTCTATATCTGGCCACTTGGTTTGCTTTTGCATATCCGGAAAAACCAGAAAGTGCCGGTTACCGGCAATGCTAACAACTTGGTGGTTTATCGCGAGTTCTTCAAGTATCGCTTTAAGAATCTTGAAACGGTCGGCATGAGGTGCGATGAATTCCTTAAACCTGTGATAAGGTGGATATGTAGGAAAAAGTTTAAGCTGCGATTCTTCATTCACTAACAAAATCGTAATAGATGAAAGAGGGAATGCTATCCTCTTGCAAGAGCCTTTTTCGGTATTTTGATCTTACCAATCGAATTGATAAGCGTATCATAACTATGATGATCGGCAAATGAAACAAGAAAGGCAAATGGATCGACTCTTGTGGAAATAAAAAACCGGTTTGAAAGAAGTATCTGTTCTTCCAAACCGGTTTCATTTGATTGGGGGCCTTGCAGGGGCAGGACTCGAACCTACGACCTCCGGGTTATGAGCCCGACAAGCTGCCAACTGCTCTACCCTGCATAGTCAATATATAGATATTACTTTTATTTGTCAAGCTTAAATGCACAAGCCGGTCAACAATAGTCTGCGGCGGCTGCTTGCAGGCAAAAAGCTTTACTCCGCTCCCGATATAATACCGAAAACTTTGGAACACGTTGGCGCGGCGTGCTATTTGCGCCGAAACAACTTCAAGAACTGCTCGGCAAGGTACTTCGGGTAGTCTTCAAAGGTGCGGGTTGTCGTAATGTTGAAACTATTCAAAGCTTCGTCTGTGCCGGAGAAAAGCCCAATATCTCCCTGCTCAAAAACATAGCTGGGCGCACATGAACTAAACTCTTCGCTCGTGCCGTTCCTAATAGAAATGAGATTCAGATTGTACTTTGTCCGTAACTCAGCTTCCACAAGCTTCTTTCCAACGAGCTTTTCAGGGATTGCAAGCTCAGCGAGGCTTAGCTTTGCGCTTACCGGCATATAACTGAGGAGCGTATCGGATAAAAGAAGAGGAGTAATGCGTTTTGCAGCCTCCCTGTTTGGGAATACAACTTTAGTGGCGCCGACCAGCTCGAGTATTTCTCCTTGAGCTTCGGTCTCGGCTTTGGCAATTATGGTCTTAATGTGCAGCTTGGAACAGTAACTGGCTGCCAAAATAGAAGCTTCCATCTTGCTGCCCATGTCGATAATAACCGCATTGGTTGATTCAGGCAGTATCTTGCGCAGATTTTCAATGCTGAGTATGTCGGCTATCACAGCATGAACAGCCGCATCCTTGTAAAGATCGATGATCTCTCTATCCTTGTCTACGATGAATACTTCTACTTTCAGATCGATAAGTTCATCAAGAATACTCCGTCCGAAATGTCCCAATCCTAATATAGCAACTTGCTTCACAACTCTACTCCTCAAGATTCTTTCCGCTAATCGGCTCTACTCCATAAGGAGTGAAACTTGCGGATACGTTATACTGTGGCTTCCCCTCTTCAACGCCGGAAAAGCTAGCACAAAAAGCGCAACACGCCCCATGAACATCGCTGCAATAAGTATCCATTTGCCTGCGTTCGATAGGTCTGCGGTAATTCCCATGCTAAGCCCGACATTGCCGAATGCCGAGATGCTCTCATAAAAGAGCGCGGTTGCCGAAAATCCCCGCGTTCCATCGGAGATCATCAGCGCTGCAACAATGAGTACAAAGAGGGCTATGGATTTAAGCACGTAGACAACCCCTTTGTTGAGCGTTTCGGCACTCAGCCGGTGGTGGAAAATCTTAATATCACCGTAAATATCAGGCTCTTTGACCATAACAACGCAGATAACGAAGAGCGGCGTTACCCTAATACCGCCTGCAAAAGAACCGGGCGCGCCTCCGATAAACATACGCAGGCTGCTTAACAGCTTTGAGGCTTGCGTCAACAAAGCCTGCGGCACGATCTCCAAACCGCTGCTCCTTGTATTAACCGATTGAAAGAGCGCGCACAAAAAAGCGTGGAACGGATCCATGCCCTTATACGCCTGCTTCGCTTCTGCAATAAGAAAAAAGAGCGCGGCGCCACCCGTAAGAACCGCCGTCATGATCAAAACGATCTTGCTGTGGTAACTGAGCCGCTTCCTTTTCTTGCGCAGAACCAATAAAACCTCGTGCAGCACCACAAAACCTATGCCGCCGCCGATAGTCAGGAGCATAATAACCGTAAGCACAGCAGGATTGTAAGCGAAAGGCATAAGCGCATTCGGAAGATTGGAAAACCCGACATGGCAGAAGCAGGAAACGGCATGGAAGAACGCGTTGAAGAGCCAATCCTCTACGCCGGCTTGCACAAAGAGCAGGGACAGAAAAAGAATACCCGTCCCTTCGATGCTGAAGGTGAAAAGCATAATACTCCACACGATCTTGCGCGGGCGGTACTCGACGCCGTCCAAATAAAACCCCTTAATAGTATTGAGCCGGTTAAGCGCCCCTTGCGCCCTGGGGATGCTGACGAGGAGAGACCCAAAACTTATTATGCCGAAGGCGCCGATTTGCATAAGCATAATAATAATGATCTGCCCGGTTTTGGTGAAATTGGTTATTGCTACCGTAGACAGGCCGGTTACACAGGCTGCGGAGGCTGCGGTAAACAAAGCGTCTATCCACCGCAGCGGTGCGCTTCCCGCCCACGACCACGGGAGCATAAGTAGGAGGCTTCCTACCCCAATAAGAAGGGAAAAGAAGGCCAATAGGAGAAAAGTGTCGGACTTTCTCAGCAGTACTTTAAGCGCTTTGTCGATTTTCATGGACTCTGTGGACAGACTAACACAGTCGCGGTATCTAGGACAAGCTTTCCTTGCACCCAAGAAGGCCCGATAGTTTTTCAAAGAACGGCGCCGGCCAAGCGCCGAGAACAAAGGCCGCACAATAACCATGTTCCAGTCCAATTAAGGTTACGGGCGCAGCGGGCGGAGTTTCATTTTCACACTCATAGAAAGCCCTAGATGGTACCGCCTTATATAAGCCAATAATTATTCTTTGCCGACACATTTTTCAAAATCTTCAAGGAAAACACAGGCTGCTATTTATTATTGTATTCTGATAGTTCTTTATAAGTGATTTGAGGATTTGTATATCGTTTCCTCTTCTGAGTTTTATCTTTGTAATTTATTGCCTTCTTGGGACAGTATTGCAT
>JAITAM010000123.1 GCA_031284085.1 Spirochaetaceae bacterium | reverse complement strand
CTTTTCTTACCTGCGATCGCAAATTTTTCTGTTTTCTTGCTTGTTACTTGTTGACTTATTTTATTTTTTGCCGTAAAGTAAATATGGACGTTGTGCCGAACGAAGTATAAAAGACGTTGACAAATCAAACGTATATGGTATACTTCCACTAGTTGTTTTTTTATGTCAGATATTAAAGGAGTTGAGAATGAAACGGATATTCATTCTAGTAGTCATCGCCTTGCTCACTGTAGGAGTAGTGGTCGCTGATGAGGCTGTGTTGATCGATTTCTCCCTACTCACTGCTGATATCCACCCACCGCGGTTGGATAAAAATGGTAATGAGATCCCCGATCGTGATCGAAGAACGGGGGATATTGTTGTGGCAGAGGAGTTGCCCCCCACGCAGAATCGTGCTACCTTGATGGATTTCAATAACAGCAAGGCTAATGCTAATTTCACTGCTCGGCATGAATGGGCATTGAAGTCTTCGCTAGCTATTGGAAACTGGGATATTGAATTGACCCAGTCAGCACGTTCAGTAGAGACTAAAGCTCTCAGTTACACTCTTGAAGCTCCCTCTAAAGCATGGGCTTTTGTCATGGGTGCAAGGATTCATTTCCCGGTAGAAGCTTACAATGTAAGTGCAGTTATTAAACCGCCTTTTGAAATCCCGGCTTATGAACCTCAAGCTACCATCGGTGATGATGGAACTTTTGAGCGCCCAGAAACAGTTTCTGTTGACCGGGGTGGAGACATTGGTGCGGTGGATGTTCCAAATAATGGAATTACCTCACCGAGCCGGTTTGAAGCTAACCTTCTTAACCTAGGGGATCTTGAGTATACCTTTACCACAACAGTTGGTGGAGAGGAAGTTACCCTGAATAAAGGTTACGGTGTAGTAAAGAATGTTGGAACCATTAAATCCATTGCCGTAAATGTGTATGGACTTAACTATCCTCATTCACTGTCTGTAATTCTTATTGATGACAAAGGTAAAGAAACTGCTTATTTCATGGGCTACCTGAATTTTGAAGGGTGGGGAACTTTGGTATGGGATAATCCTAATTATGTTAAAGATGTACGGAATCGTGATCTTCGACTGTATCCTATGTATCCGCAATCCATGCCTTTCGTTAAGTTTGGTGGATTTAAAATCCAGCGTGAAGCAGGAGCAGTTGGTGGCGATTTTATAACCTACTTCAAAGATGTTAAGCTTATCTATGATAAGGCAGTACTCGAGCCTGAGTATGACCGCGATATTGAAGATGAATCCCTGTGGGGTATCATTAGAGATCGTGAGGCTGCACGGCGGCAGAATGAGATGCAGAATACTGGTATTCAGCAAGTCCAGCGTTTGTTAGATTTGCAACGCCAGGCACCACAGCAGGCATTTGCAGTAACCCCCGGTGCTGATCAGGGTGGCGAATAATCGTAAATACTCCCCTTTGTGAGAGGGGACTATGAAAGCTGCCTGAAAGATATTTTCAGGCAGCTTTTTTTTGGAGTTTTGGAGATGAAACTTCCTAATAAATATGATCTTCAAACACGATATGAAATGTATTTACCCGTTATGAATGCAATTGCAAAAGATATTGAATCACGTATTGAAAAACTCCTTCAGTTTTTTCCTTCACGACCAATGGTGAAATCACGAGTGAAAACCTTTGAAAGTTTTTACAAAAAACATATACGGATTTTACAAAGTAAAGAAGATATACCTATAACAGACCTTATCGGCATACGTGTTGTATGTCCATTTATTGATGATATTTCTTTAGTAATAAGTCGTATGAAAACGATCTTCAATATAATTGAAATTGATAAGAAAACTTCTTCCAAGAATTCTTTTAAAGAATTCGGCTATGAGTCTACTCATTTATTGATACAGATCCCAGAAGATTGCATTACGACCTGGGGTGATTGCGGCTGTACTACAGGGGAAGTACAGATCCGTACCGCATTACAGGATGCATGGGCAGAAGTTGAACATGAATTAGTCTATAAAACTGAGTTTGCCCCACTTGATGAAGTCATGAAACGTAAATTGGCGGCAGTCAGTGCAAGCCTTTCTCTTGCCGATACCATTTTTCAAGATGTGAGAAACTACCAATGGGATCTCAGTGGACAGAATGGTAGACGCTGGAAAGCTTTTTTTAAGCAAGTTGATGAATCCACCGGCATGGTCCCACAAGACTCCGCAATAGTTCCGGTAGATTCTGTAGATTCTGACGATGATATTGTATGCCAACTTTCGACCTCTAATTCAATAGATGCTCTTTTGTTAAATGCTCTTTATGCCCATAACAAGAAGCAATTTAATCAAGCTATTGAATTTTATACTAATATTTTGGATAAAAGACCGGTTGATGCTATCGCATCAGTCATCTATAAACATCGTGGTACTGCGTTTGTTGCTAATTCACAGTACGAAAATGCTATAAACGACTTTACTGAAGCATTAAGACTGGATCCGGTATCGTATAAATCTGCCTATTGCAGGGGAATTGCCTATAGTATTACCGGAAACCACTTTAAGGCGATTGAAGATTTTACTTTATCGCTTGACATCAACCCTTATCAGTCTTTTTGTTATTACCGGCGGGGCTTGAGCTTTTTTCATATCGGTGATTTTACCCAAGCACTAGCCGACTGTAACTCAGCTCTTTTACTGGAGCCGGAAGAACAAGTAGTACTTGTATTTAAGAAAATGTTGTTAGATAAATTGAATTTGTAAATACCATAACCCGCTTAGTGGGAAATATAAGGAGTAATTATGATTCGAGCTGAAGTTGCGCTAGAAGATACATGGGATCTTTCTACGTTATTCAAGAATGATAAGGCATGGAATGAAGGGCTTGCAGCTTACGAGAAAATGGCAGAGCGTATTCCATCTTTTAAGGGGACTTTATCCACATCCGCAGACTGCCTCAGCGCGTATCTGGAGTTTTTCCGAGACATCAGTATTTTGGAGGAACAACTCGGTGTATATAGCGGACTTAGACAGTCTGAAGACGAAGGTGATAGCACTGCACGTACTATGACCGGACGGTTTGTTATGGCTGCGGCCAAGGTTCAGGCAGCATCTGCATGGGCGGTGCCTGAAATTCAGGCAATACCTGATACTGATATCCGGCGCTTTTTGGCGGAACCGCGCCTTGCAGAATTTGCCGTGTATTTAGCCAAGCTCCTACGGTACAAGCCTCATATTTTGAGTGCCTCTGAGGAACGTATGCTTGCGCTGCATAGTGAGGCGGAAAATGCTGTTTCTGAGGCTTTTTCAGTACTGACTAATGTGGATATTGATTTTGGTAGCGTTGATACACCTGAAGGGCAGCGTCCTTTATCGCAATCAACATGGTCGCTTTTTATGGAAAGTTCTGACCGAGAGCTACGAAAACAGGCCTATACTACTTTTTACCGGCATTTTGACTTGCACAAAACAACGATAGCGACTCTTTATGGAGCGCAGGTTAAGCAAAATGTGATTAAAGCTCGAATACGAAACTTTTCCTGTGCGCGAGCTGCAGCGCTTTTCCCGGATAAAGTGGACGAAGCGGTGTACGACAATCTTATCGCTACGGTACATAAAAACCTGTCGACCTTGCATCGCTACTATACGCTGCGTAAACGTATCCTCAAGCTCGACGAACTGCGGCATTACGATGTGTATACCCCGCTTGTACCAGTTGCCGCACGGAAAACAAAGTGGAATGAAGCTGTTGATTTGATCGCCGCCGCTCTTGCCCCTTTAGGGCGTGAGTATGTAGATGTATTAACCGGCGGACTGTGCGCTAGATGGGCTGATCGCTATGAAAACAAAGGAAAAAGATCCGGAGCCTTTTCCTCCGGTTCCTTCACCGGTGCTCCTTATATTTTGATGAACTATAAAGAAGATAGTATCCGTGATGTATTTACTCTGGCACATGAAGGCGGTCATTCTATGCACTCATGGTACAGCGCCCGCTCCAATCCTTTTATGCACTATTCTTACACTATTTTTGAAGCAGAGGTTGCCAGTACCTTTAATGAAGAGCTATTATTCCAATACCTGTTAAAAACAGCTGCCGATCCGGCCTTGAAACGCTACTTGATCAATAAGCGGATAGATGAGATTCTTGCTACTCTGTACCGGCAGACTATGTTTGCTGAATATGAAAAACGGACACACGAGCTTGAAGAAACTGGTAACCCTTTAACCGTTGATGTTCTGCGGAACGAATACCGACAGCTTCTAATACAGTACTTTGGCCCTGAGATGGTTCTAGAAGAGATGAGTGATTTGGAATGTTTGCGTATTCCGCATTTCTATAATGCTTTTTATGTATACAAGTATGCAACCGGCATTTCAGCCGCCCTTGCTCTGGCAAGGCGGGTCTTGTCAGGCGGCGCTCAAGAACGTGAGGATTACTTTGCCTTTCTTAAATCGGGAGGCTCCCGTTTTCCCCTCGAATCGCTGAAAGTTGCCGGCGTCGATATGAGCAGCGCAGAGCCTATACAGGCAGCTTGTGATATCTTTGGACGATTAGTGGACCAGTTGGAGACTAATTAACAGCTTTAATTAAAAGGTGGAAGTGGTGAGTATGGAATTTTTGACTATAGACTTCTTAGGAAGTACTATCCGGCAGTGGCTCTATGCACTAGGCTTTGTACTTACAGGTTTTGTAGTCGGCAAGCTCTGTGCATTTATCCTAGGGCTTGTTGCCAAGCACGTCTCTACTAAAACAAAAGATACACTGGACGATGCTTTGATCACGGCGATCAAAGCGCCCTCTGCCGTGCTGATTTTCATTTGCAGCATCTTGTTTGCCCTCTCTATGTTAAGCATCGGTACAGACCTCTACCTTGTTATCCGCCGGATTGTTACCTCATCAATCATTATTGTCAGTGCATGGTGCGCCAACCGGCTGGTTAATATAGTTATTGTAAAGTTTATACCGACACGAAGTTCAGGGCTTGTCTCGCAAAAAGAGATAGATATCCAGCCTGTACTGCGTAAGTTGTTTTGCGGCATAGTCTGGATACTTGCCGTTATCCTTGTGCTGCGTAACTTTGGCTACAATGTCAGCGCACTCCTTGCCGGTTTAGGCCTAGGCGGTGCGGCTATTGCCCTTGCCTCAAGGGATACCTTAGCCAACTTTTTTGGCTCTATTGTGGTCTTCATTGACCGTCCCTTCCGTATCAACGACCGTATCAAAGTCAGCGGTTACGACGGTTATATAACTGAAATGAGCTTGCGCACCTCCCGTATCCGTACGCTGGAGAACCGGATAGTGATCATTCCAAACAGTATCTTTTCTACAAGTCCCATTGAAAATATCAGCGCAGAGCCAAATACTAAAGTAACTCAGGTCTTTAACGTTAAGCGTGATAACGGCATAGAAAAGATAAACCGAGCGCTTCCTCTCTTGAAAGAGATAGGCTCACGAGTAGACGGCACCGGAGGAATTCCCCAGTCCGGCATTACGGCAGTAAGCGGTTCAGGCTGCCAGATTACCTTTGTTTACTATGTTATCAAAGGAGCCGACTACCTAAACACAGTCAACAAAGTAAACAACGAGATACTTAAACGTTTTGAAGAAGCCGGCATTACCCTTGCTTAAAAGCACACCGCCCTCTAGAAAAGATGCCTATGCCTCTAAACCTGCGAAAACTGCTTTTATCATCTCAAAGGTGTTGCTTTTTGTGCTTATGCTGCTCGCTCTTGTCTTGGTTGCAGGCACGGTTTATGCACTGGTCTTTCGAGCGCCGGATGCGCCGCCCTTGTATAGTTTTGGGCAGCAAGAGGCACAAGAAACAGTGCCGCCGCCTGCCTCCTCTGGCTCTCCCGTCTTTACCGGTATAGGGATAATACGGACTACGACGGCCGATAAACAGCCGGCAACGGTTATCCTATCGGTTAGTTTCCCCTACAAGCCGCAGGACATCAGTTTCACAGAAGAATTAAACCTCACAATTCCTCGTTTTCGCACGGTAACACAGGAATACCTCAGCAGTTTTACTGCGGAAAGATTGCGGATACAGCCTGAGGAGACGGTCAAAGCAGACTTGCTAAGCAGGTACAATGCGCTTTTGCGGCTGGGTAAGATAGACCTTTTGTATTTTGAAGATTTTATGATTATTGAGTGAGCGCTTAAAGGCTCATCCTTTAGTTTTCAAGAGAGGAACGCGGGTTAGGCTAGGTTATGCCGCGGACTAATGCTAGAAAGGGAAACAAAAATGAACACTATTCTTGAACAGGGCTTAAAAGAACTGGGTATAGCGGAAGGTGTGCATGGCGGACGGCAGGAGACGGCAGGCGCTTTACTTGAGCGGTTTGCTTTGGAGATCGAGCGGTTCAACGATGCTTACGGGCTGGTGAGTGTAAAGAACTTTGAGGCTTTACTTATCCGCCATATTCTTGATTCTCTTGCGCCGCTTACGGTAATTGCGAGGCTTGAGGCTTTAAGTATTGCTGATCTTGGCTCTGGTGCGGGCTTGCCGGGTATTCCTCTAGCAATATGCCTGCCGGATCGTCGATGGACGCTTGTTGAGCGCAGCGGCAAGAGAGCGGGTTTTTTACAGCATACGGTTGCGCTTTTGCGGCTGGAAAATGTGCAAGTTGTGCAAGGACAGATGGAGGAAGAGGCTGCACAGAGTTTCGACCTCCTTACTTTTCGTGCGTTTCATCCTTTTTCACCGTCTTTGCTCAAAGCGCTGTTCCGTCTTCTTGTGCCGGGCGGGAGCATAGCAGCTTACAAAGGCCGCGCAAAGGCGATTGCATCCGAGATGGCCGGACTTGATGTCCTTTGGGAGGCGGCGCCGGTCAAGACGCCTTTTTTGGACGAAGAACGCCATCTTGTGCTTATTCACGGAACCCCAAAATCTTAGGCTCTAGAAGCAGGCGCAAGGCGGATTCTTTACGCAGCTTCTTTATCTTAACAAGGACAGTTCTCCTTCTCCTACCCAGCGCAAGAACCTGATCCCCTCTAGGTCAGCACCTAATTTCCCATCTCCAGCCCTTGAGCTATCTATATTCCAGGGGGCTTCACCTAGGTTGGAATTGAAATTAGCTCTAGAGTGCGATTGCGGCTTTGTATGATACACGCTCGGCGGCATCTTGTACGGATTTGAGTACGTTACGCATCTGTTTAGGTACAGCGCCAGAATGTAATATGGAGAGACTTTGGTTCGCCCTTTGGCAAGGTTGGAAAAAAAGATTTTAGTCTCTTGGGGTCGGCGAGTATTCCTTCATCGTTCGGCGATGATCTGCTTAACGATGTTTAACAAGCCTGAGTGCTTCATTGTAATCCGCTATAGCATGGTCATAATTGCTTTTGCTGTTATACGCACTGCCGCGGTTGAAATAAGCAAAGGCAAAGTTAGGATCAAGCTTGAGTGCTTCATTCAAATCCGTTATAGCATTGGTATATTCTTTATTGTCATAATCTGCCGTACTTACCGTTCCAAACAGCGCCGCTTCCAGAATGTCCAACGCCTCGGCGCAAAGCGTCGTGTCAAGTCCATGCTCATTACGTACTCTTTGTGCGATTTCGACTTTGCGTGATACACGTTTGACGCCATCACTTGCGGATTTGAGTGCGAAGTACGCATTTGCTTCGATGCAGCGCTCAAATGCGATGCGTAGAGGCTTCGGTTCCTCTTTAGCAAAGTCGGAAAAGAAGGCTTTGAGCCGT